>JBFGDW010000099.1:0-10805 GCA_041580435.1 Candidatus Polarisedimenticolia bacterium
CGCGCCAGACAAGCGGGCGCGTTGTCCACTTCACCGTCACAGTTGTCGTCGATCCCGTTCCCGCAGATCTCGGGGACCGGGATCCCCGGCTGACACGTTCGCATCTCCCCGGAGATGCACGTGTTGACGGTTCGCTCGCATGCTCCGACACCGCAGGTGACGAGGAAGGACTCGTCGATCAACCCGTTGCAGTCGTTGTCGAACCCATCGCAGATCTCGGGAGCGCCAGCGTGAATCACCGCACTGGCGTCATTGCAGTCGTCCGGCCACTCGAAGCCGTCGCCATCGCAATCCATGCACTGGGCGCGAATGGAGCTCGTGGGAATGAGCAGACAGGCCAGCAAGAACAGCGTGGCGGCGGAGGACCGATCTCGCATGTGGGGTGCCCCCCTGATCCAGTGGGCCCAACTATACGCCTGCTCCACGGGCTCTTCAACATCGTCCCGGAGCAGACGGCTGGGGGGCTAGCGTGGGAGCCCGCCGGGCTCCCGGGGCTCGCTTCAGCAGAACCACGGCTCGGTGAGCCGTGGGGGTCTCCTGCGCTGGGGAGGGGGTAGGGTGGTGAAAAGCCCTTGAGGGGAGCTGGCGAGGTTCTCCGGGGGCCTGGTTCCGGCGTCCAGCGGCCCGCCCCCTGCGGCCCGCGCGCCTGCGCCGGCGGCATCCGCCGCCCGGGCGATCCTCTGGAACACCAGCGCCGCGTCGGCCCCCTCGGACACGGCGCCGGAGACGAGATCCGCCGCCTCCCGCTGCAGGGCGTCCATGCGCGGGTCGGGATGCGTCCAGCGCCAGGAGAAGTCGGCGGCGGCCAGGCCGCGCAGATGGGGCGCCATGGCCGGGGAGGTGGCCAGGGGCGAGCCCGGCGGCACCAGGAGGCGGATGGTGAGCTGCACCGGGTCGACACAGTCCACCAGATCCTCGTCCTCGATGAAGGCCAGCAGCTCCTGGTAGTCGTCCAGGGTGGACCAGGGGGTGAACGGCAGGAGGGATGGGCGCAGCGTGAGGCCCGCGGCCCGTGCGGCGCCCAGCGCCGTGAACACGTCATCCCGGGTGTGGCCCTTGGCCAGGTGGCCCAGGACGGTGTCGCTGAGGCTCTCGACGGCCGAGACCACGAACAGCGCGCCACAAGCGGCGAGCTCGGGGAGCAGGTCCCGGTGGGCCAGCAGGTGCTCCACCTTGGCGGTGAAGTCGAACGTGAGGTCCGGGAAGCGCCGGTGCAGCGCCCGGGCCACCCGCAGCGCGTGGCGCGGTCCATTGAGGAAGTCCGGGTCGGCGAAGCTGACGTGCCCGGCGCCCGCCGCCACCACCGCGGCCACGTCTTCCAGCACGACCTCCGGAGGAACGACGAAGAAGCGACCCTGATAGAGCGGCGTGATGGGGCAGTGCCGGCAGGTATGCTTGCAGCCCCTGGACGCCTCCACGGCGGCCACGAGGCGCTCCTCCCCTCCTGCCTGCAGGTGGGCGTAGCCCTCCAGCGGGGGCAGGCCGATCCGGTCGGGCGGCAGCATGGTGCCCGGCTCCGGCACCTCGTCTGGCCCCGGCGCCGGCAGCGCGCCGGTGACCCCGGTCCGGGTCAGCACGCCGTCCACCGCCTCGCCGCTGGCGCCGGCGGCCACCGCCGCCGCCAGGCTCGCCAGCGGGCGCTCGGCTTCGGGGCCGATGACGAAGTCGGCCAGGCCCGACCGAAGCAGGTGGGCGGCGTTGAGGCGCGCATACAGCCCGTGGAAGGCGATCCCCAGGTCGGGCCGGTGCCGCCGCATGGCCCTTGCCGCCGCCACGCCGACCCGCAGCGCCGTGTGCATGGGGACGCTCACCCCTGCCAGCGCCACCCCGTCCAGCGCCCGGGCTCCGGCCTCACCGTCCAGGGCGCCGGGATCCAGCGCCAGGTCCAGCGCGTGGGCCTCCAGGCCGGCCCTGCGCAGCGCCCCCAGCGGGCGCGCCACGCCCAGGGGCTGCTGGCCCAGCTCGTAGCAGGAGATGAGCAGGACCCGCCCGCCGCGGGCGGGCGGCGGAGTGGTCACTTGGAGGGCTGGTAGTACGGGTTGGTGCCGCCGGCGTGGTCGGTGGTGTCGATGATCTGGCTGATCTCCGGCACCGACTCCTTGATCATGACCTCGATTCCCTGCTTGAGGGTCACGTTGACCATGCCGCAGCCCTGGCAGCCGCCTCCCAGCTTGACGTAGGCCTTGTCCCCGTCCACGTCGATGAGCTCCACGTAGCCGCCGTGGGACGCCACCCCGGGGTTGATCTTGGTCTGGATGACCTCGTGCACCTTCTTCGCCACCGGCGAGGTCAGGTCCGGCTCCTTCTCCTCCGGGGCCGGCGGCACCGGGTTGGGGTTGTTCACGTCGAACCCGGAGCCCTGCACCGTCTCCCTCCAGTCCACGGTGGCGCCGTCCATGTGGGTCGCGGTGGCGCCGTCCAGGATGGCGGTGAGCCCGTCGTCGTGGACCAGGATGTCGGTGGGCTTGGCGTTGCGCTTCTCGTCCAGGAAGAACTCGTAGGTGAAGCCCTGGGGCCCCTGGCCGGCGATGTGGATCCGGATGGCCAGGTCCTCGGCGTTGCCGGCCCCCTCCATGAACTCGCGGATCTTCTCACGGGCGGTGTCGGTGAAGTGGATCTTCATGGGATGCTCCCTGTTCTCAGGGGATCCGCAGCGGCTCAGCCCGCCGCGTCACAACCGGGCTCCGGCGGGCGAGGCCGTCGACGGTGATCCCCTCCACCTGATAGTAGTACAAGGTGCCGGGGATGACGGTGGTGTCCACGAAGTCGTAGCCCAGCGGCTCGTCCGAGTCGCCCATGGAAGGCACCGGAAAGCGGCTGAGGGGCTGGAACGGGCCCTGGGGGTCGGTGGCCCGGTAGACCAACCAGCCGTACAGGCGGCTTTCCCGCTCGCTGCCCCAGGACAGGTCGATCTGGCCCGGAGAGGCCTCGGCGGAGAGGAAGGCCAGCTCGAACGGGAAGCCCGGGTCGATCTGGACGGTGCAGGTCACCTCACGGGCCCCGGACCGGTCCAGGGCGTCATTGCGCACCACCAGGACCAGCTGGCTGCCGGTCTCCAGGGGGACGCCCAGCCGGGCGCGCCCGTCCTGGAAGCGCAGCGGCACCGCGAGCCAGCCGCCGGGAGCGTGGCGCCACGACACCAGGGCGTCGGCGCTCACCGTGGCCAGAGGATCGGTCTCCAGCTCCACCTGCACGGCGCCCACGTCGCCCAGGTCCCGGGCCACAACGTACGCCGCCCCAAGGGGCTCGACGCGCACGGGGCGGGGCGGCTCGTTCAGGCCCGACGGCCCGGAGAGGACCTGGGCGGGCCGCGCCGGCGGCACCGCCGCCGAGAGACTGGTGTAGAGGGCGGTGGGGCGTGCCGAGGGCTCCGGCACGCCGTTCCAGATGGTGAACTCCCGCCAGGCCTCCGGCAGGGTGGTGAAGTCCCCCAGGCGCAGCGAGGCGTTGAGGGCGCCCAGGGCGTTGTCACCGTAGATGAGCCCCGCGCGCTCCCAGACCCGCTTGAGCACATCGGCGCCGCGAGTCTCGGTCAGGTAGGCCAGGAACAGGGCCCCCGGCCCCGGATCGGCAGGCGTGGCCGTGGTCAGCGAGCGCTCCGGGCGCTCCATCCAGCCGGCGAGAAGATCGGCGGTGATGGCGCCGCCCCCCTTGAGCCGCTCCTCCAGCAGCAGGGCCGAGGCCTCGTACAACCAGGCCGCCTCGCGGACCGAGTAGCCCATCTGCAGGGCGTGCAGGTACTGGTGCAGCGCCTGGGCGGCCCAGGTGGAGGGGGGGCCGGTGATGGTGATGGCCGCGAGACTCCCCTCCTCGGTCATGACGTCGGGGTGCTCCAGGGGCACGGTCAGGCTGGGCCCGGCCTGCGGGCGGGCGACCAGGTGAACGTCCATGGGCTGCCCGCCGGCGTCCCGCTCCAGCCAGCCTCCCTGGCCCACCAGGATCTCCCGGGCCATGGACAGCACCCGTGCCACCTCGTCGGCCTGCCGATCGGCCACGGCGCCGGCGCCGGCCTGGTGGATGAGGAACCGCCCATCGGGGCTGGTGACCAGCCGCTCCCGGCTCTCCACCGGGCGCACGGCCGCCCACGCATCACCACCCGCCTGCTGAATGCGCAGCGCCTCCAGGCGGCTGGCGGTCAGGCAGGTGGCGGCGGGGCGCGCCTGGTCCTGTCCGGATGGAGCCGCCGCCGCCGGCGCCCCCACGAGCAGGGCCGCTAGCACCGGCAGCAGGGGTCCGGGCCGATGTAATCGTCTCATGGACATTGACTTATCGTGGGTGATTATACGGGCCCAACCGCCCCGGGTCAAAGAGGAGGGCCCAGCGGGGGGATCGGGCGCGGCGACCTCACCGCAGCCCGCTCAGGCCGGCTGGGCGGCGATGACCACCACGGTGATGTTGTCCTCACCGCCTGCGGCGTTGGCCTGCTCCACCAGCTTCCGGCACATGGCCTCGGGCGAGACCCCCTTCTCCCCCAGGATCATGGCGATGGCCTCGTCGTCCAGCATGCCGGTGAGCCCGTCGGAGCAGAGCAGGACCCGGTCGCCCGGCTGCAGATCCTCGCTGACCAGGTCCACCGCCATGGCCTCCCGGGCGCCCAGGGCCCTGGTGATCACGTTCTTCAAGGGGTGATTCTCGGCCTCGGCCCGTGAGAGCACCCCTCGCCGCACCTGCTCGTTGACCCAGGAGTGATCCGATGTGAGCTGCCGGAGCGCGCCGCCGCGCCAGAGGTACCCGCGGGAGTCGCCCACGTTGGCCAGATGGAGGCGGCCCTCGCCGCCGATGAGGGCCGAGACCATGGTGGTCCCCATGCGCGCCAGCCACGGCTCCGCCTCAATGCGCTCGGTGATGCGCTGGTTGGCCAGGAGGGCGGCGTTGCGCAGCAGGTTGTCGGCTTCCGGGGCGTCAGGCTCCTGCCCGAAGGGCCAGTGACCGCCGTTGTGGTTCCGCACGAAGTCGGTGATGGTCTCCGCGGCGATCCGGGAGGCCACCTCACCGCCGGCGTGCCCGCCCATGCCGTCGCAGACCACGTACAGTCCCAGGTCCGGCGCCACCACGTAGCTGTCCTCGTTGTGCTCCCGGAGGCGACCCCTGTCGGTGATGCCGTGGCTCTTCAAGCTGAGTCCCTTACCGGTCATGGTGAGCCGCGCCCTCTCCGCTCTTGCGGCCCACCGGTTCCTCGCCATCCAGCTCGGCCAGCTTGGAGCGTACCGCCTGGTTCTCGGGATCCTTCTCCAGGACGAACTTGAGCTGCTCCACGGCCTCCTTCCGCCGGCCCATCCGCGACAGGGTGAACCCCAGGTTGAGATGGGCGACCTGGTAGTCGGGGTTGAGGGTGACCGAGCGCCGGAACGCCTCCTCCCCCTCATCGTCCCGCCCGCTCTCCACCAGCGCCACCCCCAGGTAGTTGTACACGTCGGCGAAGCGAGGGTTGATGGCCACCGCCTGACGCAGGTGTTCGATGGCGACCTCCAGCTCCCCCTTGCGCAGCAGCTTGAGCCCCTGCTTGTAGTGGTAGTCGAAGCGGTGGGGATGGCGGACGAAGGCCTCCCGGAACTGCTCGGCGGCGGCGGCGGCATCACCGGAGGCCAGCGCCTCGCGCCCCCGCTCGTAGGGGTCCGAGATGGCCGACACCGCCAGCTCGTGGACCCGGCGGAAGGCGCCCTCGGCGCCGGCCAGATCGCCGGATTCCAGCAGCACGAAGGCCAGCGTCAGGTGCGCCTCGAAGTAGTCCGGGTTGGTGCCGATGGCCCGGCGCAGGGCCGCGGCCGCCTCCTCCAGGTTCCCTGAGGACTGCAGCAAGCGTCCCAGGCGGTACTGGAGGTCCGGGTACTCGGGATGGCCGGCGGCGGCCCGCTGGCACTCCTCCACCGCCTTGTCCAGCTCGCCGGCGTCCTCGTGGCGCTCGGCGGCGGAGACATGGGACTGGGCGATGTAGAAGCGGGCAATCCCCTCGTCCCCGGGCGTCAGCTTCCCCGAGGCCAGGGCCTTCTCCAGGTACTCCAGGGCCTGGGGATACTCGCCCCGGTAGTAATGGAACATGCCCGACTTGATGTGATAGTTCCCCAGCCGGGCGCGAATGTCCTGGAGCAGGCGCATCTATTTCTTCCGGTAGTTGTTCACCTTGGGCTGGGTCCTGGCCACGTAGAAGCGCCGTGCGTTGTTGCGGACGATCTCCGAGACGCTCCGGTCACCGCCCAGCAGCTTCAGATCGCGGTTGTTCAGCCGGGTCATCAAGGTCATGGCCTTGCGGGCCGGCGTCTTGGGATTCTTGCACAAGGCGTGGATGACCGCATAGTTTTTTGTCCACTCGCGATTTTCCGAGATGATCCGGATCACGTCCTCCACCACGTTCCGCATGGCGGCGATGCTCTCCACCTCCGGCTCGGTCAGCTTGGGGCTCTTCAGGACGGCCAGGGCCACCGCCTTGATGGGGTCCCGGACCAGGATGGCGCGCTCCTCCCGGTTCCCCTTCACCGCCAGCTCCACCTTCTCGGGGACCTTCATGTTCATGATGCGGATGAAGACATCGCTGTCCTCGTCCACCGGCGGCGCCTCGGCGGCGGCGCCCTCGGCCGGCTCCCCGGCGGCGTCGCCCTCCTGGAGGGCTTCGGCGTCGGAGGGGGCGGCGGCGGGCGCGGGGGTGGGCTCCTCCGCCGCGGGCCCGGCCGGGGTCCCCGGAGCCTGCGCCCCGGGCTTGCCGGCGGCCGGCACCGGGGCTCCGGTGCGGCGGCGCTCGCGCCGGGCCAGCTCCTCCTTGACGTCATGGAGGCGCGACCGGCTGATCCCCGTCACGCCAGGATGAGCGTCCAGGGCCTTGACCAGGTCCGGAGTGCGCAGCAGCCGGACCTGGTTGTCCACGATCTGCTCCAGGGCGCTACCCCCGGCCCGCGCCACCGCGTCGAGGATGGCCCCGTCGGAGGTGGCCGGGTTCTGCACCGCCGCCGCCAGCACCTGCTCGTCCTCGGCGCGCTCCCGGGTGACGTAGTCGAGCACCTCCGCCGGGCAATCGGGGCGGGCGAGCACCGGGACCAGGTCCTCGGCTGGCTGCTCCTTGAGGGCCGCTCGCGAGAGCTGGGCCGCGTTGCCTGCGCCTGCGCGGGCCAGGTGGACCCGCAGGCGCAGGAGCTCCTCGGGGGGGACGGGAACGGCACCCCGCGCCGCCGCCTCGCACACCGCCGCCGGCGCCTCCCCCGAGAGGATCGTCTCAGTAAGAGGATGGAGCGTCGCCGCGGTCACGGCGCTGCTCCCTGCCGGCCCCACCAGAGCACCAGCGCCACCGCCGCCAGGATGAGAACACCCGCTGCCAGGAGCACCAGGCGGCGCTGGCGGCGCCGTCGGCGCGACTCCGGCGCCTCGCCGGCCTCCGGCTCCGGCTCACTTCGCCGGCGAGCCAGCTCGTAGAGGTAGTGGTTGACCATCTCCTCCGGGTCCAGGCCGATGAAGGTGGCGTAGGCGCGCAGGAAGCCCTTGCTGAAGGCGCCCCCAGGCAGGGCGCCGAAGTCGTTGCGCTCCAGCGCCTCCAGGTGCCGGATGCTGATCTTGGTGCCCTCCGCCACCTCCCGCAGGGAGATGTCGCGCAGCTGGCGTTCCCTGCGCAGGACGTCGCCGAAGCTGGGCGCCTCGTGCTTTCCCTTATGGCGCTTGTCGGCGTGCATGGATGCGCCCCCTGGACCCTTGCTCATCATAGGGACGGCTCCCGAGACCTGTCAAACCAGGCGGCCGCCAGGGGTGCGGATGGGCTAGCCTTCCTGCCATGCTGCGGCGGCTGCTCGGAGCCCTCATGGACGCGATCCTGGCCCGGCCGGGGCGCGTGGCGGGCGGGACCGCGTTGCTGGCGGGCCTGGCCGTGGCCCTGGGAGCCGGCGTGGAGCTGCGCACCTCCCGCCAGGAGCTGGCGCCACCGGGCGATCCGGAGCAGGCGCGCCTCGATCGGGTCATGGCGGAGATCGGCGGTGGTGACGCCCTCATCGCCTGCGTGGAGGCCGCCCCGGGCCAGGCCGTCGAGGCTGCCAGGCTGCGCGCCGCCGCCGATGATCTGGCGGCGGCCTTCGCCGCCTCTCCCCTGGTGGACCAGGTGTTCTACAGGGTGGAGATGGAGTGGCTGGCAGACCACCTTCCCTCGCTGGCGCCCCCGGATCTCCTCACCCAGGTCGTGGCCGCGGCCCGGCAGGAGGCGGATCTGCTGGCCCTGCTGCCGGAGGTCCGCTCCCTGGCGGATCTCAACGCTGCCCTGGCCCGGCGCCTGGCGGCCGCCCGCCGGGCAGGCGCGGCCCGGCCCACCCCCCAGGAGGAGGCGCAGGCGGCGGCGACCCTGGCCGGCCTCGCCGCGCTGCTGCGGTTCGAGGCGCGCCTGCTGGCCGACCCGTCGCAGGCGGCCGGGCTGGATCTCGCTGCCGCCCTCCTCCCTGAGGGCGGCGGCTACCTTTCCACCCGGGATGGCAGCCTGCTGTTCCTCCTCGTCCGTCCCGCCGCCACCGACGACAGCCTCCCGTTCCTGCGTCGGCTTGTGAAGGAGATGCGCGCCCGCGCTGCGGAGGTGTCCAGCCGGCATCCCGGAGTGGCCGTGGCCTTCACCGGCACTCCCGCCACCACCGTGGAGGAGATGGAGATCATCCGCCGGGACACGTGGCGCACCGCCGCAGTGGCGGCGGCCGGGGTGGTGCTCCTCACCCTGCTCGTCTTCCGCTGGCGCAGCCACGCCCTGCTGGTGCTGGCGGCGCTGGCCGCCGGCCTGGCGTGGTCCCTGGGCGCGGTGCGCCTCGAGCTGGGGTACCTGAACCTGATCACCTCGTCGTTCCTCTCCACCCTGGTGGGGGTGGGCGTGGCCTACGGCATCCACCCGGTGGCCGAGTACGAGTTGCAGGGCGCCCACACCGGCGATCCGCTGGCGGCCATCCGCGCCGCCTACCACGCCACCGGCGCCGCCGTCACCGTCAGCGGCATCACCACGGCGGTGGCCTTCCTCTCCATCCTGCTCATGGACTTCCGGGGCTTCGCCGAGCTGGGACTGGTGGCGGGCGTGGGGGTCCTCCTCTGCCTCCTGGCCATGCTGGTGAGCCTCCCGGCGCTGCTGGCGCTGGCCGGCGGCTGGCGGCGCCGCCCCCGGTCCGGCGCGGCGCCGGCGCGCCGGGCGGCGGTGGACCGTATCTGGGCGGCCCGGGGCGCCCTCCTGGCGGGCCGCTGGCCCAGGACGGTGAGCCTGGCCGCCCTCATCCTCACCGCCGGCCTGGGCTGGCTGGCAAAGGACCTCGCCTTCAACATCAACTTCCTGGACCTGCTGCCGGCGGAGGCCGAGTCGCTGCGCTACCAGCGGCGCATGATCCTCGAATCGGACCTGACACCGGCCAACAGCGTGGTGGTGGCCGACGACCTGCCGGCCCTGCGCGCCGCCGTGGCACGGGCCGGCCAGGAGCCCTCCATCGCCCGGGTGGAATCGGTGCTGCGCTTCCTGCCCGCCGACCCCGAGGCGACCGCGGCGGCCCAGGCCGGCCTGGCGGAGCTTTTGGCGCCGATCCGCCTCCCTGCCAGGACGCGCGCCCTCGATCCGGCCGAGATGACCGCCTCCCTGTCGGCGCTGGAGGCCGCCCTGGCCGGGGCCTCCGAGGAGGCGTTCGGCGCCGGACTGGGAGCGCTGGCCGGGGCACTGGAGGAAGCGCGGGCAGCGGCGGCGGCCGCCATGGAGGCGGCGGCCACCGCCTCCCCGGAGGCGCGCGCCGGCTGGAACACCGCCCAGGAGCGTCTCCTGGCCTCGGCGCGCCAGGGACTGGAGCGCCTGCGCCGCGGCGCCGCGGCCGCGCCCCCCACCCCGGCGGACCTGCCGGCGGATCTGGCCGGCCGCTTCGTCACCCGGCAGGGGCGCCACGTCGCCTTCCTCCACCCCGCCGGGGACATCTTCGACCCGGAGTTCCTGGACGCCTATGTGGCCGCAGCCCGGCGTGTGGATCCCGAGGCGACCGGGTTCCCGGTGGTGTTCGCCCGCATGGCCGGGCGCATCACCGGCGGCTTCCGCCAGGCGGTGGCGGCTGGCGTGGTGCTGGTGGCCCTCATCCTCCTGGTGGACACCCGCAGCCTGCGCGACACGCTCCTGGCGCTGCTCCCGCTGGGCATGGGCGTGGTCTGGATGCTGGGTGCCATGCGCCTGCTGGGCCTGTCGTACAACTTCGCCAACCTGGTGGCGGTGCCCCTCATCATCGGCGTGGGGATCGACAGCGGCGTGCACGTGATCCACCGCTTCCGGCTGGAAGGGTCGCAGGGGATGACCGTGGTCATGGAGCACACGGCGCGGGCCGTTCTCATCGCCTCCCTGACCACCATGGTGGGATTCGGCAGCCTGGCCCTGGCCTCCCACCGGGGGCTGGCCAGCCTGGGCCTGGTGCTGCTGCTGGGGGTGGGGGCGTGCCTGATCACCGCCACCGTGGTGCTGCCCTGCATTATGCTGTCGCTGGGGCTGGCCCGCCGGTGACGCGCCCCGCCGTGAAGTAGACTGGAGGGATGCTTCGCCAGGGGTTCCTGCCGGCGGCCGTGTGCACCACGGCCCTGACCCTCGCCTCCCTCGGTGCCACCACCGAGGAGGCGCCCGCCCGCGCCATGCTGGTGGTCTGCGCTCCCGGCTACCCGGGCAACACCGCCGACGCCCAGCCCACCATGGATGCGTTCGCCACCGCCACCGCCGCCGCGTCCGGCCTGGCGCCGGGCCGTCTGGGAGCGGTCTACCACGAGACCGCCGCCGCCGGGCTGCGCCGGCTGCAGGATCCGGACGCTGCGCTGGCGGTGGTGCCGCTGGCGCTGCAGGTCCAGTACGGTGC
>JBFGDW010000100.1:0-10749 GCA_041580435.1 Candidatus Polarisedimenticolia bacterium
GCGCCACCTCCCGCTCCCGCAGCCCCTGGGAGCTGATCCGCACCGTCCCCATCCCCTCGCGCCCGCTCCAGCCGGGGACCAGCTCCCAGATGAGCGTGGGGGAGGAGCGGAACTTGCCGTACTGGAAGAGGAGATCGGGGTTGCTGGTGACCGGCCGGGTGGGGAGCGGCCGGTAGCCGGCGACGCGCAGCCCCCCCTCCACCAGGACCAGACACGCGGCCACCGCCATCACGGCGAACAGCGCGCGCCTGGCTCCTTGCCGCAGGCTGGACACGGGCGGACCTTATCAGACCGTCCGGCGCGGGTGCTAGAATCGCCGCCGTGGCGAGGCGGGCAAAGGCTCGCGGGGACGGCCCTGCGGGACGATCCGGGCCGGCGACCATCGCCTCCCGTCCGTGGGCCCTCGCCGGCGGCCTCTTCGTGCTGGGCCTCGTCCTGCGCCTGGCCCACCTGGCTACCATCCATACCAGCCCGTTCTTCACCCACCTGGGGCTGGACCCCCTCGCCTACGACGAGTGGGGGCGGCGCATCGCCGGCGGCGAGTGGCTGGGCCACCGGATCTTCTACCAGGATCCCCTCTACCCCTACTTCCTCGGGGTGATCTACGCTGCCGCCGGCCACGGCTACGTGCTGGTGGTCGCCATCCAGTGCCTCCTGGGATCTCTGGAGGCGCCCCTCATCTTCGACGCCACCCGCCGCTGGCTGGGGCGGCCCGCCGCCCTGGTTGCCGGCCTCATGGCGGCTCTCTACGCCCCCTCCATCTATTACCAGGGGCTCATCCTCAAGACCTGGCTGGGCGCGTTCTTGGTGACCCTCGCCCTCTGGCTCCTGTCCATGGCCCTGGCCCGGTGCGGCGCCCGCGGTGTCTGGACGGCGTCCGGTGTGGTCCTGGCCCTGGCCTGCCTGGTGCGCGGCAACATCCTCCTGTTCCTGCCGGTGCTGGTGGCCTGGATCCTCCTGGACCCGTCGGCCCTGCGCGGACCGGGGACCGAGAGCCCCCAGGGGGCGGCGCGCCCGTGGCGCGACCCGGCCGCCTGGCGCGCCGCCGGCGCCCTCCTGGCGGGCGCCGCCCTCGTCCTGGGGATCACCGCCACCCGCAACCGGGTGGTGGGGGGCGAGTGGGTCCTCACGACCTCCCAGGGGGGGCAGAACTTCTACATCGGCAACAACCCGGGCAACGCCAACGGCCGCTACGACCCCCTCCCCTTCGTGGGGGCCAACCCCAAGTACGAGGAGAAGGGGTTCGCCGAGGAGGCGGCGCGCCGCACCGGCCGGACGCTGCGCCCCACCGAGGTCTCCCGCTACTGGTTCGGGGAGTCGCTGCGCTGGATGCGCCAGCGCCCAGGCGACTGGCTGCGCCTTACCTGGCTCAAGCTGCGCAACTACTGGGGCGCCTACGAGGTCCCCGACAACCTGGACTACTACCTGTACCGGCGTGACGCGCCGGTGCTGCGCCTGCCGCTGCTCACCTTCGGCCTGGTGGTCCCCCTGGGGCTGACCGGCGTGGCGCTGGCGTGGCGCCGTCCGGGATGGCCCCGGCTGCTGCTCCTGTTCGCCGCCGTCTACGCGGCGTCGGTGATCCTGTTCTTCGTCTTCTCCCGCTACCGGCTCCCCATGCTGCCGGCGCTGTTCCCCTTCGCCGGCCACGCCGTGGCCGAGGGAGCCCGGCGGGCGCGCGTGGCCCTGGCCAACCGGCGGCAGGCGGGGGGGGTGCTGCGTGCGGCGGCGGCCTTCCTGCTCCTGTTCGCCTTCGTCAACCTGCCGGTGGCGGCGCCGGCCAGCTACTGGTCCTACCGCCTGGCCGAGAAGCTGGGCCTGCCCCGGCATCTGGAGTCCACCGCCGCGGGACACTACAACCTGGGGCTGTCGTACGCCGCCCAGGCCGAGGAGGCCGGCGACCCGGAGCGGCTGCTGCGGCTGGCGGTGGAGGAGTTCCGCGCCGCCCTGCGCGAGGACCCGCGCTACGCCAAGCCTTACGCCGAGCTGGGGAAGGTGCTGGCGCGCCTGGGCGAGAACGCCGCCGCCCTGGAGGTGTACGCCATGGTGGTGCGCCTGGAGCCGGACCGGCCGCGGCCGTTCCATGTGATGGGGATCCTGCACCGGCGCCTGGGTGACCTGCCGGCGGCGGCCGCCGCCTTCCGTCGCGCCCTGGAGCTGGATCCGTCCCGGGTGGACAGTGCCACCGACCTGGGGGAGGTGTTGCTGGCCCAGGGGCGGCGGGCCGAAGCAGCCGCCGCCTTCCGCCAGGCGCTGGCGGCGGCACCGGGGCACCCGCCGGCGGTGCAGGGGCTGGCGGCGGCCGAGGGGGGGCCGTGAGCCCATCCGGCGGCGCGCTTCGCGCCCGTGCCGCGCGCCGGCTCCTGCTGGGGCTGACCCTGATCCTGCTGGCGGTGGGAGCCGGTCAGAGTCTCTGGCGGTACGGCGCCTGGGCCATGCAGCGCCCGCAGGCCCGCGAGCCGGCCGTGCGGCAGGTGGCGGGCCCGGCGGCGGACTGGCTGCCCGGGGTGCTGGCCGCGGTCCCCGAGGAGGAGGGGATCCTCTACATCGCCGACGAGATGCGCGACCCCGACTGGCTCGCGGCCTACTACCTCTACCCGCGCCCCCTGCATGTGCAGCCGGCCGGCGGCATGATGCCTGAGCGGGTGCGCGCCTGGCCCTGGATGCTGTCCGGAGGGCGCCTGCTGCGGCTGCCCGCCGGCGAGCCGGTGCCGCTCCCGGCGGAGGAGCCGCCCGGGTTCCCTCCCCCTGCCCCCGGCGGGCGCGGCTGGCTGGCTCTCCTGCTCACGGCAGGCGCTGCCCTGGGTGGCGGCGGGCTCCTGCTGCGCGCCCTGGGGGCGCGCCCGGCGGCGGCGGACGGCGACCCCGCCGGACGGGCGGGGCGCGCCGGTCTTGCCCTGCTGTGCGGCCTGGGCGCCCTGGGGATGGCCGGCTTCACCGCGGCCCTCTTCGGGCTGGCCGGCAATCCCCTGATGGCCTGGCTGCTCACCCTCGCCGGCCTGGCCGCCCTCCCGGCCGCCATGGCCTGGGTGCGCCAGGGCGCGGCACCGGGCAAGCCTGCGGGCGGCGCGCCGCCGGTGCACCGCGGCCGGCGTGCCGCCGGCGCGCTGCTGGCGGTGCTGGCCCTGCTTCTGGTGGCGGCCCCGCTGGCCCGCGCCGTGGGAGAGCCCATGCTCCACTGGGACGAGCGCTTCCAGTGGGCCTACAAGGGGAAGATCCTGCTGCACGAGGGAGGGATCGACGGGCCGTCGTTCCAGGATCCCCGCCGACCTCACCTCCACCGCCGCTACCCCCTGCTGGTGCCGGGACTGGAGGCACACCTGGCGGCGCTGGCGGGAGGGTTCGATGAGCGGGCGGTGAAGGGGCTGTTCCCCCTCTTCTTCGCCGGCCTGCTGCTGGCGGCCCACGGCGCGTTCCGCCACCGCCTCGCGCCGCTGCCGGCGCTGCTGTTCACGTCGCTCATGGCGGCGCTGCCGCCGCTGCACCACGCCACGAGGATCCAGGGAGGGCCGGCCCACACCGGCTTCGCCGACCTGCCCCTGGCCGCCTTCCTGGCCGGCGCGACCCTGCTCCTGCTGCCGCTCCTGGATCGCCGCGTGACCGATGGCGCGCCGTCGTCCGGCGCATCCTGGCGGCCGCTGACGGCGGTGGCGCTGTTCGCCGGCCTCGCCCTGGCCACCAAGCCGGAAGGGATCGCTGCCGCCGCCGCCATCGTGGCCACCGCCGCCCTGGCCTGCTGGCGGCGCCGCGCCCTGCCGCCCCGTCGCCACCTGCTCACCGCCGCCGCCCTGCTCCTGGCCCTGGCGCTGCCGCGCTTCTGGCTGGGCGCCAGCGTCCCCACCGAGGGGACGGTGGGGTACAGCGGCGACGAGGCCTACCTGGAGCGCCTCACGCCGTCCCACCTGGCCGCCGGGGTGGTGCAGAACCTGGGGCCGGCGGCCGCCGCCATGGCGGCGGCGCCCTTCGCATGGCGCTGGGCCGGCTTCGGCCTGCTGCCGGCGGTGGGGCTCGCGGCCTGCCTGCTGACGCGCCGCCGCGGCGGCCACGGGCTGATCCTGCTGGTGGCCCTGCCCCTGGCAGCGGACCTTCTGGCGTTCGTGGTGACCGGCTCCACCATCCGCTGGCATCTGGCGGTGGCCCTGGACCGGCTCTGGATGCAGGTCGCCTTCCCGCTCCTGCTCATGGCCGCCGGGCAGGCGGCGCGCCTGGCCGACGGTGAGGCGGACCCTGCCTGAGCGAGCCCCGCCCCTGGCTCAGCGCGGGACGTCGAAGAGGCTGGCCTGGGCCGGGGCCTCCTTGGGGATGGCCACCGGATAGTCGTTGGTGTAGCAGGCCACGCAGAAGGTGTCCGGCTCCCCCATCGCGTCCCGCAGCCCCTCCAGGGAGAGGTAGCCCAGGGTGTCGGCCTGGATGTAGCGCCGGATCTCCTCCACCGAGTGGCGCGCCGCGATGAGCTCGTCCCGGGTGGGGGTATCCACGCCGTAGTAGCACGGCCCCACCGTGGGGGGGCAGGAGATGCGCACATGCACCTGGACGGCGCCGGCGTCCCGCACCATGGTGACGATCTTCCGGCTGGTGGTGCCCCGCACGATGGAGTCGTCCACCAGCACCACCCGCTTGCCCCGCAGCAGCGGCTCCACGGCGTTGAGCTTCAGCTTGACGCCGAAGTGGCGGATGGACTGCCGCGGCTCGATGAAGGTGCGCCCCACGTAGTGGTTGCGCACCAGGCCGAACTCGAACGGGATCCCCGACTCCTCCGAGTACCCCAGGGCGGCCACCAGCCCCGAGTCGGGTACCGGCACCACCAGGTCGGCCTCCACCGGCTGCTCCCTCGCCAGGGCCGCCCCCATGCGCTTGCGGGTCAGGTTCACCGACCGGCCGAAGACGCTGGAATCCGGCCGCGAGAAGTAGACGTGCTCGAAGATGCACTGGCGCCGCGGCCGGGACGGGAACGGGTGCTCGGAGCGCAACCCGGTGGCGTCCATGACCAGGAACTCCCCCGGCTCCAGGTCCCGGACGAAGCGGGCGCCGATGAGGTCGAAGGCGCACGTCTCCGAGGCCACCACCGGCGAGCCGTCCAGGTCCCCCAGGGAGAGGGGGCGGAACCCGTGGGGGTCGCGCACCGCCACCAGCCGGTCCCGGAGGAGGAAGACCAGGGAGTAGGCCCCCTCCACCTGCCCCAGGGCCTCCACCAGGGCCCCTTCCACCGTGCGGGCGCCGGAGCGCGCCACCAGGTGCAGGAGCACCTCCGAGTCGGAGGAGGTCATGAAGATGGACCCCTTCCGCTCCAGCTCGAAGCGCAGGGCGGCGGCATTGACCAGGTTGCCGTTGTGGCTGATGGCGATCTCGCCCCGGTGGCAGTCGATGCGGAACGGCTGGGCGTTCACCAGCCGGCTGGTGCCGGCGGTGGAGTAGCGCGTGTGGCCGATGGCGGTGTTGCCCCGCAGCCGCCGGATCCGCTCCCGGGTGAAGATGTCGGCCACCAGCCCCATCCCCCGCTCCTGGTAGAGGGTGGCGCCGTCGGTGGAGACGATGCCGGCCGACTCCTGGCCCCGGTGCTGCAGGGCGTACAGCCCCAGGTAGGCCAGGTTGGCGGCCTCGCTGTGGCCAAAGATCCCGAAGACGCCGCACTCCTCGTGGAAGGCGTCCCCTGGCTGCTTCACGCCGCGGCTCATCCGCGCATTCTACCACCGGTTGGGCGGCCACTGGGCCCGGCCGTGTCCGTGCTAGGCTGGAGTGGCCGGAGCACCTGGCCGGTCCCCCCGACCATGGGCACGCCGCGTCTCACAGCAGGAGCCCGCCTGGCCGGTGTCGCCGCCGCGTTGCTGGCGGCGTGGGCCGGGCCCATCAGGGCGGCTCAACCGCCGCCTCCCCGGGTCCTGCTGGTGTCCATCGACTCCCTGCGCGCCGATCACCTCCCGTTCCACGGCTACCCGCGCCAGACCGCCCCCTTCCTCCAGGGCCTGGCCCGGCGGCCCGGCGCCACCCTCTACCTGCGCGCCACGGCGGTGAGCCCCTCCTGTCACCCGTCCCACGTCACCCTCCTCACCGGCCTCTACCCCCAGCAGGTGGGCACCCTGGCCTGCGGAGAGGACCTGCTGGTGCGCCACGGCGACCTGCAGGACGAGGACGATCAGGCGGCGCTCCATGCCCTGCAGGCCGAGCTGCGTCGCAAGCCACGGCCGCTGGTGCGCCAGCGGGTGTCGGCGGTGATGAACTGGCTCAAGATCCCGCGCCGGACCCGGCTGGTGGCCCCCTTTCTGCAGGAGCGCGGCTTCCAGACCGCCGCCTTTGTCTCCATCTGGACCCTGGAGGCCCGCTTCGGCTACGGCCGCGGCTTTGATCTGTACGCCGATGAGCTCAGCGAGTACTACGGGCCGCGCAGCCTGTCCTGGCTGCTGCGGGATCGCCTGGGGAGCCAGCGCCGGACCCCCGCGGCGGAGACGGTCGAGCGCGCCATCGCCGCCCTGGACGATCTCGACCCGGAGCGTCCCTTCTTCCTCTTCCTGCACCTGGCCGACACCCACGTTCCCTACGCCACCGGCGGAGCCGGATTCGACGGCGAGGTGCCGGAGATCAGGGAGGCGGTGGAGGCGGCCCGCCGGCAGCGCTACGCGCCCGGCGCGTGGGAGGCCGCCCGCCGCCGCCTCGGCCCTCAGGAGGACAGCCTCCTGGACCGGTACGACGCCAGCATCCTGGCCACCGATGGCCAGCTGGGCCGCTTCCTCGCGGCGCTTCAGGAGCGCGGGCTGCACGAGGGGCTCGCCGTGATCGTCACCTCGGATCACGGCGACAGCTTCGGCCAGCACCGCCGCCTGTCCGGCCTGCGGCAGGGCCGTCCCTTCCTGGAGCACTCCCTCTACGTCTGGGAGGAGACCCAGCACGTGCCGCTGCTGGTGATCGATCCCCGCCGCTCCGGCCCGGCCCGGGTGGAGGAGGCCAACGTCTCCCACGTGGACATCCTGCCGACCCTGCTGGCGCTTGTGGGGATCCCGCCGCAGGACCTGGGCGCCGGGCCGCTGCCCGGCCAGGATGTCTCGACCCCGGCGCTCCAGCAGCGCCCGGCCTTCTTCATGACCTTCGGCCGGGGGCGGCCGGGGATCCTCAAGGACTTCGCCATGGACTACCCCGAGTTCATCGGCTACCGGCTCGGGGACCTCAAGTTCTTCGTGGACAAGGCACGCTTCAAGGCCCCCCGGGAGGGACGTTGCTTTCTTTACGATCTGGCGCTGGATCCTGACGAGCGCGACAACCTGTGCCCGGAGGCGGGGAGCGCCGCGGCAGCGCGCCATCGCCAGATCCTGGTGGACTGGTACGACCGGACCCTGGCCACGCGCAGCCGCCAGGAAATCCCCCGGGCCCGCCGGGAGCAGCGCCGGGAACCCTGAGCCGCGGAGGGCCCCCTCACGCCTTCCAGCGGTCCACCGACCGCTCCACGCCGTGGACCTCGTCGCTGCCGCCGTGCTGGCGCCCCATCTGCACCGCCATCCACGCCAGGAAGAGGAAACCGGCCCCCACCGCCCCCAGCACCACGAGCCCCGGCACCGGGCCAATGGCCATGCGCCCGAGCACCTCCCCCAGGCTGGCGGCCGGCGCCGGGTGCAGGTGCAGCTTGCCGGTCCAGGCGGTCAGGATCACCAGGTAAAGCCAGATGTAGTTGCGGCGCAGGCGCATGGCCACCGCCTGCAGGTAGGTGATCTTGAACGTGGGGGCATCCAGGTCCTCGGCCACCAGGTCACGCCACTGGCTGCGCGGGCTGATCAGGTTGCGCCGCAGGATGGGGATGAGGAAGTTCTCCTCGATCATGCGGATGCGGGAGCGCCACACGTCGAAGTAGCGGAAGCGGCGCGCCTCGAACCCCAGGAAGACCGCCACCAGGGCGCCGGCCAGCAGGAGGGTCACATGGGAATGACCCGGCTGGCTGAACGCGAAGGACAGCATGCCGCCGGTGGTGACCACCGCCCAGTTGGTGGTGGTGTCCAGCCGGGTGCGCCAGATGTTGGCCCGGGCCATCTCACCACGGTAGAAGTGCACCATGGTGGTGATGTACTCGCTGCGGGTGAGGGGGACGTCCTCGACGGAGGGGGGGCTGGAGCCCGTGGGCACGGGGGCGTCTCAGCGGCTGGCGCCGGCCAGGCCCGGCGCCTGCATGGCCCGGGGCAGCGCCCGGGCCCAGGCCTCGCGCAGCGCCGCCACCGGCCGGTCCAGGACCCGCTCGCCGTCCACCGACAGGCGGAGGCTCTCTCCCCGGACCTCGCCCAGGTCCAGGAGACGCAGCCCGGCGGCGGCGGCATCCTTCTCGAGAGCCGGCACCTGCGACGGATCGGCGGTGAGGATCACCCGCCCGGACGCCTCGCCGAACAGCAGCACGTCCAGGCGTGCGCCACCGCCATCCAGGGCCAGGTCCATCCCCAGGCTCGCCGGTCCGAACAGGCACTCCGCCAGCGCCACCGCCAGGCCGCCATCGGCCAGGTCGTGGGCCGAGCGGACCTGCCCCGAGGCGACCGCACGCCGTACAAGGTCGATGACCGCCTTCTCCCGGGCCAGGTCCAGGTAGGGGGGCTTCCCCCGCTCCACCCCGTGGATGAACGACAGGTACTCGCTGCCGCCCACTTCGCCCACCGGACCGCCCAGGAGCAGGACCCGGTCCCCGGCCTGCCGCGCCCACGGCGTGCCGTGGCGCCGGACGTCGGTCAGCAGGCCGATCATCCCCACGGCGGGAGTGGGGAAGATCGCCTTCCCCTCGGTCTCGTTGTAGAACGACACGTTGCCCGACACCACGGGGGTCCCCAGGGCGCGGCAGGCCTCGCCCAGTCCCGCCACCGCCCGCTCGAACTGCCACATGATCTCCGGCCGCTCGGGGTTGCCGAAGTTGAGGCAATCGGTGATGGCCAGCGGCTCGCCGCCGGCGCAGGCGATGTTCCTGGCCGCCTCGGCCACCGCCAGGGCCGCGCCCTGGAAGGGATCCAGGAAGCAGTAGCGGGGGTTGCAGTCGGTGGTCAGCGCCACCCCTCTGGCCGTGCCCTTGATGCGCACCACCGCCGCGTCGCCGCCCGGCCCCACCACCGTGTTGGTGCGCACGCTGGTGTCGTACTGCTGGGCGATCCAGTCCCGGGAGCAGAGGTTGGGAGAGGCCAGGAGCCGCTCCAGCACCTGGCCGGCGTCGTCCGGCTCCGGAATGCCGTCCAGGTCCAGGCGGGCCAGCTCGGCCAGCCAGGCGGGCTCTTGCCGGGGGCGGTCGTAGACAGGCGACTCCTCCGCCAGGGGCCGCGCCGGGATGTCCACGGCGATGGCGCCGCCGCTGCGCACCTGCACCCGCCCGCTGTCGGTGACCTGACCCACCACCTCCGCGTCCAGACCCCACTTGCGGAAGATCCCCAGCACCTCGTCCTCGCGCCCGGCCCGGGCCACCAGCAGCATCCGTTCCTGGGACTCGGAGAGCATCAGCTCGTAGGGGGTCATGCCGGACTCACGGCGCGGCACCCGGTCCAGGTCCAGCTCCACCCCGCTCCCACCCCGGGAGGCCATCTCGAAGCTGGAGCAGGTCAGGCCGGCGGCCCCCATGTCCTGGATCCCCACCACGGCATCGGTCTTGAACAGCTCCAGGCAGGCTTCCAGGAGCAGCTTCTCGGTGAAGGGATCCCCCACCTGCACCGTGGGGCGGCGCTCCTCGGAGGAGGCGTCGAACTCCTCTGAGGCCATGGTGGCGCCGTGGATGCCGTCGCGCCCGGTCTTGGAGCCGGCGTAGATGACCGGGTTGCCCGGGCCGGCGGCCGTCCCCAGGAAGATCTTGTCCTTGCGGGCCAGGCCCAGGTTGAAGGCGTTCACCAGGATGTTGCCGTTGTACGACGGGTGGAAGGTGACCTCCCCGCCCACCGTGGGCACGCCGATGGAGTTGCCGTAGCCGCCGATCCCCCCCACCACGCCGTTGACCAGGTAGCGCATGCGCGGGTGCTCCAGCGAGCCGAAGCGCAGGGAGTTCAGCGAGGCCACGGGGCGCGCCCCCATGGTGAAGATGTCCCGGAGGATCCCGCCCACGCCGGTGGCCGCCCCCTGGTACGGCTCGATGTAGGAGGGGTGGTTGTGGGACTCCATCTTGAAAACAGCGGCCATGCCGTCCCCCAGGTCCACCACGCCGGCGTTCTCCCCCGGCCCCTGGATCACACGCGGGCCCGAGGTGGGAAACTTGCGCAGATGCACCCGGCTGGACTTGTAGGAGCAGTGCTCCGACCACATGACGTCGAAGACGCCCAGCTCGGTGTCGCTGGGCTCGCGGCCCAGGATGCGGACCGCGCGCTGGTACTCCTCTGGTGTCAGGCCGTGGGTCCGCTGGCTCGCCATGGGGCTCCCTGCTGGAGGGGACGGGATTCTAGCGGTGCCCCCCGGGGGTGTCAAAAATCATGGTGGTGCTCAGATTGTGGATTGACCCTCCCGGTGCTTCACAGTGGGACGCCTGAGACGGACGCCGGGCGGGGGTGGAACAACTCTTCGCGACCTGGCTTGGTTTCCCGGTCCTTCCACCCAGGCACGCTCCTTGAACGGCACCGGGCATGCCCCACCGCCCGCGCCCCTTCCGGCCGCCCCACTGCCCCTGGCCTCGCTGTGACGCGGCCTCCCGGGCTCCCTTCCGCTACCTCCGCCATGGCACCTACACCCGCCGCGGCGACGGCCGCTCCATCCCTCGCTTCCGCTGTCGCTGCTGCCGGCGGACCTTTTCCAGCCAGACCTTCTCCACCACCTACTACCTGAAGC
>JBFGDW010000101.1:0-10690 GCA_041580435.1 Candidatus Polarisedimenticolia bacterium
CCGGTCGATGCGGCTCACGCAGCGGCCCCGCCCCAGGATGGCCGCCGCCTCGAACAGGCCGAACCCCACCCCCTTGCCCGTGAGGGCCACGCGCAGGGCGTGGATGACCTGCCCGATCTTCACGCCGCGCTCCGCCGTGAAGGCGTTCAGTGCCTCCTCCACCGACGCGGCCGTGAACGGCTCCAGCCCGGCCAGACGGTCCCGGAAGCCGGCCAGCAGGTCCGCCGCCTCCGGGGGGCGGCGCAGCCGCTTGTCGAACGCCTTCTCGTCGTAGGGCAGGGCCGCGTCCTCCATGAAGAAGCCGGCGTACTCCAGGATGTCCCCCGCCACCACGATCCGGTCCCCGGCCGCCTCCACCACCGCCTCCAGGGTGCGCCGGGCCTCGGGCGGCGCCGGGGACGGCAGCAGCCCTGCCGCCTCCAGGAAGGGCCGGGCCTGATTCGCCCGCTCCGCCACGCTCAGGGCCTGCATGTAGCGCGACTGGAAGGCCCACAGCTTGCGGGGGTCGAAGCTGGCCGGCGATTTGCTGACCCGCTCCAGGCTGAAGGCGTCGATCATCTCCTGCCGGGTGAAGATCTCGGTGCGGTCGTCCAGCGCCCACCCCAGCAGCAGCAGGGCGTTGACGAGGGCGTCGGGCAGGTAGCCGGTGCGCTGGTAGAAGTCCACCACCACCGGGCTGAAGGTCTCCGGGGCCATGGAGAGCCCCAGGGCCTCGGCGATGGCTCTCCCGTGCTCCGCCACCCGGGCGAAGTCGGCGTGCTTGAGGTACTTGTCCAGCTTCCGCTTGCTCAGCTTGGTGCGGCTGCCGGGCTCCGCCACGAACGGCAGGTGGGCGTAGGCGGGCAGGTCGTACCCCAGCCCCCGGGCGATGAAGATCTGCCGGGGCGTGTTGGACAGGTGCTCCTCGGCCCGGATGACGTGGGAGATGGCCATGTGGTGGTCGTCCACCACGCTGGCCAGGTGGTAGAGGCAGCTCCCGTCGGCGCGCTGGATCACGTGGTCCTGCTCGGCCGCCCACTCGAAGGCCATCTCGCCGCGGATGGCGTCGGTGAAGCGGCAGGCCCCGTCCCGGGGCATCTTGAGGCGCACCACGCCCTGGCGCCCCTGCGCCTCCAGCTCCCGGCGACGCTCCGGGGTGTCGGCCATGCAGCGCCGGCTGTAGACGAACCGGCGCTTGGCGGCCTGGGCCGCCTCCCGCTCGGCCTGGACCTCCTCCGGCGTGGCGTAGTCGTGATAGGCCTGGCCGGCCTCCACCAGCTTGTCCACCGCCTCCTGGTAGAGATTCCCGCGGCGGGACTGGAAGTAGGGGCCGTGGGCCCCCTCCTCGCCGGGCCCCTCGTCCCAGTCGATCCCCAGCCAGCGGAAGCCGCGCAGGATCGGCTCCAGGGCCTCGTCCAGGTTGCGCTCCTGGTCGGTGTCGTCGATGCGCAGGATGAAGCGCCCGCCGTGGCGGCGGGCGAACAGCCAGTTGAACAGGGCGGTGCGGACCCCGCCGATGTGCAGGTAGCCGGTGGGGCTGGGGGCGAAGCGGGTGCGGACCATGGCCCCACATCTTACAGGCAACGGGCTGGGGTATACTGGCCACCCCGTGAACCTCCAGGAGGAATCCCAGGTGAGATCAACCGGCCGCTGCCCTGTCCCCGTCTCTCCCACCGCCCGCCCCGCGCGGACGGCACGGCGCCTGGCGCCGGCCCTGGTGGCCGCCGGCCTCCTTCTGGGGGCCGCCGGCGCGGCGCGGGCCGACGCCGCCGGCGCCGCACGCTGGCCCGCGTTCCGGGGCGACAACGCCCGGGGCGTGGCCCCCGGGCCGGTTCCCCTGGCCTGGAGCGTCCCCGGCAAGAAGAACGTGCGCTGGAAGACTCCCCTGCCCGGCCTGGGCCACTCCAGCCCGGTGGTCTGGGGGGACCGCATCTTCGTGACCACGGCGGTGAGCGGCAAGAAGGACGACGAGCTGCGGGTGGGGCTTTACGGCGACATCGCGCCGGTCAAGGACGACTCGGTGCACCGGTGGGTCCTTGTCTGCCTGGACCGCAAGACCGGCAAGATCCTCTGGGAGCGCACCGTCCACGAGGGCGTGCCGCGGATCAAGCGCCACACCAAGGCCACCCACGCCAACTCCACCCCCGCCACCGACGGCACTCACGTGGTGGCCTTCTTCGGCTCCGAGGGGCTCCACGTCTACGACATGGACGGCAACCTGAAGTGGAAGAAGGACCTGGGGGTGCTGGACGCGGGCTACTACGTGGTCCCCGACGCCCAGTGGGGCTTCGCCAGCTCCCCCATCATCCACCAGGGCCGGGTCATCATCCAGTGCGACGTGCAGGGGCAGTCGTTCGTGGCCGCCCTGGACCTGGCCGACGGCCGCGAGGTCTGGCGCACCCTGCGCGACGAGGTCCCCACCTGGTCGACGCCCTCCATCTACACCGCGGGCGGGAAGACACGGGTGGTGGTGAACGGCTACAAGCACATCGGCGCCTATGACTTCCACAGCGGCAAGGAGGTCTGGCGCCTCACCGGCGGCGGCGACATCCCGGTGCCCACGCCCCAGGTGGACGGCGAGCGCATCTTCATCACCAGCGCCCACGGCTCCATGGCCCCCATCTACGCCGTGAAGACCAGCGCCACCGGCGACATCTCCGCCGGCGACGGGGCGCCGCTGGGCGGCTCGGTGGCGTGGTGGGTGTCGCGCAACGGCGGCTACATGCAGACGCCCATCGTGGTGGACGGCCTCCTCTATGTCTGCCGCGACAACGGCGTGCTGAGCGTGTTCAAGGCCGACACGGGGGATCGCCTGTACCAGGAGCGGCTGGGAGACGGCTCCACCGGCTTCACCGCCTCGCCGGTGGCGGCGGGGGGGCGCGTCTACTTCACCAGCGAGATGGGCGACGTCTACGTGGTCAAGGCCGGGCCCGAGTTCCAGCTCCTGGCCACCAACCCCCTGGACGAGATCGCCATGGCCACGCCGGCCATCGCCGGGGGCGATCTCCTGTTCCGGACCCGTTCCCACCTGGTCGCCATCGGCGAGTAGCTCGGGTGCGGCGCGTCCGACCCGTGTGGGTGGCCGCCGCCTGGCTCCTCCTGTGGGGCGGCGCCCTGGCGCTGCTGCGGCCGGGCTACATCGTGGACGAGGCGGGCCACCAGGCGGCCATCAACCGGCTGGCAGCCGGCGACTGGAGCGGCGCCCCCTACCTGGTCATGCTCCCGGGCTTCCACCTGCTGGTGGCGGCGCTCACCTGGTGGCCCGGGCCGAGCCTCGCCGCCACCCGCGCCGTGAGCCTGGCGCTGAGCCTGGCCACCGTGTGGCTGCTGGATGGCGCCGCCCGGCGGCGGGACGGGGAGGGCGGTGGGGCGGCGGTTCTCCTGCTGGCGCTGCTGCCCGCCTACTTTCCCCTCACCGCCCTGGCCTACACCGACGCGGCGGGGATCTTCTTCCTGGTGGCGGCGGTGGCGGCCCGGGCCCGCGGCCGGGACGCCCTGGGGGCCGCCGCCCTGCTGGGAAGCTGCCTCGTCCGCCAGTCCGGCGTGGCCTGGGCGCTGCTCCTGGCCGGGTGGGCCATCCGTGACGGGCGCCGCTGGCGAGGCGCCGCCGGCTACCTGGCGGTGGCGGCTGTGACGGGCGTGGCCATGATCGCCTCCGGGGGCCTGCTCTCCGAGACCGTTCCCGAGAACCGTCCCCGCTTCAACCCCGGCAACCTGGTCCTGCTGGCGGTCATGGCGCTGATCCTGTGGGCGCCCCTCTGGCTGGCCCGGGCCGGCGGCGAGCTCCGCCGCCTGGCCACCGCCCTGGGCCGGCGCCCCGCGGCGGTGCTGCTGGGCGGAGGCGGGCTGGCCGCCGCCACCGCCCTCACCGCCCTCACCTTCGGCAACCGCCATCCCTGGAACCAGGATCCGGCCTTCCTGCACAACCTGCCGCTGGTCTGGATGGACGGCTCCGCCGCCGCGCGCTGGGCCGGGGCCGGCGCCGTGGCGCTGGCTGGCCTGCTCCTGGGCCGCCTGTGGTGGGACCGTGGGCGGGCGGTGCTGCCGGCGCTCCTCGCAGGCGCCACCGCCCTCTACCTCCTGCCCCACGCCCTGGCCGACCTGCGCTACCTGGCGGCCCCCTGGATCCTGGCCGACCTGCTGGCCGGGCACGGGGAGGCGGAGCGGCGCTGGCTGGGTGGGTGGTACGGGGTGCTGGCGGTGGCCACCGCCGGGCTGCTCCTGAGCCGCCGGTTGATCATGATCTGAGGGCCGGCCGCCGCCCCTGCCCCGCAAAAGGAAAGGGCCGCCACCGTGGCGGCCCTTTCCAGGGACCGGAGGGGTTGTTGAAGCCTCAGTTCTGGGCCACGTCCACCTTCGCGTGGTCCAGCATGTGCCGCCCGACCCACTGGGCGACCACATCGTCAGGCACCGTGGCCAGGGTCACGGTCAGCTCCCGCACGGCGCCGGAGCGATCAACCTTGTAGGTGACCTGCTTGCCCGGGGTCATCCCCGAGCGGGCCTGCTCCAGGGCCTTCTCGTTGGCCTCCTTCAGCTCGATGCTGTTGAAGGCCACCAGGCGATCGCCCACCTTGAAGCCGGAGGCCTCGGCAGGACTGCCCGGGACCACCCGCGTGACGAGCATCTGACTCATGCCTTGCTTGGTGTCCAGCTCCAGCCCCACCCAGCCTCGCTGCCTCAGACTCTTGACCATCATGTCGAGGCATTCCTGGGTGGAGGCCGTGCACTTTCCGTACTCGCCGGCCACAACAGGCGCCGCTGCCAGAAGCAGCGCCGCGGCCAGCGAGACGAGCCATCGCTTGTGAACCATCGAATCCTCCCGTTTCAAGGCGGAGCCACGCTCCGGACGGGGCCGGGCGGCTTCCCGGGCTCCACCTCGTTGTCGCCCTTGCAGGCGTTCCTTGTCCATGGGAAGCATACCTGATGGATCGGTTCCGCGCTCCCGATCCCCGGTAAAATCGGGTCAATGTTGTCAACAAGATGTAAAGCGCGCCTGGGGCGCCGGGCGCGGCCGCCGGGGTGGGGTATATTCCGGGCACGAGGGCCGAGACGTCCATCATGAATCGCATCCGACAGTTCCTGCGGCGGCACACCGTCTGGCTCGGCGCGGCGGCGGTCTTCCTGCCGCTGCTGCTGCTCCTGCGCCTCCAGTACGGCTGGCTGGTCAGCCTGGAGAAGGCCTCGGCCATCGCCCACCAGGCCACCCTGGACAACTACCTGGAGACCCTGGCCACCGAGTTCGAGTACTGGTTCAAGGGGAACGCCGAGCGGGTCCTCAACCTGCCGTCGGCCCACTTCGTCCAGGACACCCTGGAGAAATCGGCCTACTTCTTCCGCAAGAAGGGGGTGGAGGGGGCCCGCTGGATCTTCGTGGTCAACTACGCCCGCCAGGATCAGGAGAACGAGGACCTCTACGTCTTCGACGCCGCCCGGTGGGAGACCACGCCCTCCCGGGAGGAGATCAAGGCCATCCTGGTGGCCCTGGCTCCCTGGAAGCTCATGGCCCAGAAGGAGGTCCGCATCGGCACCGTGGCCCTGTCGGTGGACGAGCGCGACCCCGACAACCGGATCATCCTCAACCCCATCACCGACAACAACTCACGGGTGGTGGGCGTGGCCGGCATCATCCTGGACAACGACTTCTTCCGCGAGACGCTCCTGCCCAAGATGATCGCTAAGACGCTGTCCCAGCTCTTCGGGGAGGAGGCATCCCGCTCCTTGGCCGTCATGGCGTGGGACGACTCGGGCACGGCGGTGTACGGCACCGACGCTCCCGGGTCCTCCATCAAGGGGTACGAGAGCAAGCGCGGCTTCGACTTCGTCTACACCGACTGGAGCCTGGGGCTGCGGCGCACCGACCTCACCCCGGAGCAGTGGGCCCGCTCCAACCTGGCCCTGAACCTGACCCTGTCGGCCCTGCTGGCGGTGGTCCTCATCGGCGGCATGGTCCTGGCGCTGCGCACCGTCTCCCGGGAGATGAAGCTGTCCCAGATGAAGGCCGACTTCGTCAGCAATGTCTCCCACGAGCTGCGCACGCCCCTGTCGTCCATCCGGGTCTTCGGCGAGTTCCTGCGCCTGGGCCGGGTGCAGGACGAGGAGAAGATCCGGGAGTACGGCGAGTACATCGAAACCGAGAGTCGCCGCCTGACCCAGCTCATCAACAACATCCTGGATTTCTCCAAGATCGAGTCTGGCGGGAAGACCTACCGCTTCCAGGAAGGGGACGTGCACCAGGTGGTCACCGAGACGCTGCGCACCTTCCAGGTCCGGCTGGAGCACAGCGGCTTCCGCATCGACCTCCAGATGCCCGACGAGCCCCTCCCGACCCTGCGCATGGACCGCCAGGCCCTCACCCAGGCGGTGGCCAACCTCCTGGACAACGCCGTGAAGTACTCCCGGGACAGCAAGGAGATCCGCGTCCGCCTCCATCGGGCCGGCGAGTGGGTCACCATCGCCGTGCAGGATCGCGGCATGGGAATCTCACGGGACGAGCAGCAGAAGATCTTCGAGCGGTTCCACCGGGTGAGCACCGGGCTGGTGCACGACGTGAAGGGCAGCGGCCTGGGCCTGGCCATCGTGAGCCACATCGTGCAGGCCCACGGCGGCAAGGTCACCGTGGACAGCGAGCCGGGGAAGGGTTCCACCTTCACCATCCACCTGCCCCTGGTCCACGCCCGCGAGCCCTCGCCCGCCTCCGAGGCGGAGCTTCCGGGCGATTCGCCGGCTGCCCCGGCCACCGAGATCTGACCCCTTGACCTTGAAGGGTGGTGCAAGCCGTAGTCTCCCCTCGAGTCCCTGAAGGGAGGCCCCATGCAGAAGACCCTCATCGCTCTGGCCGCCTGCTGTGCCGCGGCATGCCTCGGATTGGGAATCATGCTGGCCCAGGCCGGCCCGGCCCCTGGCGGGGAGGCTGAGACCTGCGCCCTGCGCTGCGCCCGCGCCGCTGAGGCCGCAGCCGCATCCAGCAAGCCGCCTGCGGCCCATCGCTGCACCGGCGCCGGTGACAGCCCCCGCTGCACGCCCAGTCGCTGCGCCGACTTCGGCGCCTGCTCCCTCTATGGCAACCTGGCCTTCGCCACAGGCGACCTGCTGGCCCGCTACGAGCGCCAGAAAGGCGAGGATGGCCGCCGCTTCCAGGACCTGGATCTGCCCCCGTTCCGGGCACTGGACGTGGACGGGAGTCCGGTGAGCAGCGCCGATCTCGCGGGCCGGCCCGCCGTCATCGCGCTCCTGGCCAGCCACTGCACCCACAGCCACGACTCCATCCCCATCCTCAACGACCTGGTTCGCCGCGCGCCGGTGCAGGGCCTGCAGGTGGTGGGCGTCGTCGTCAACAGTGGCAGCCCCCGGGACGTGCGGGAGTGGATGCCAGGCTACGACCCCGCCTTCCGCACCTGGATCGTGGAGGATGATGCCGTGGGCCACGCCCTGGACAGCCACCTGGTCCCCGCATGGATCTACGTGGACGCCGGCGGCCGGCTCCTGGGCAAGCGGGTCGGGTTCAAGAGCGGCGAGGAGATCCGCCGCTGGGTGGCGGAGCTCGCCGGCGCCTCAGCGGCATGAGGCGGACGGCCGCGGCCGGGATGGCCGTCAGCGGCGGCCCGCCGCGTGGGTGAGGCCGGCCACGTGGGCCAGGCAGCAGGACCCCTGCGGGTTGCGCAGCTCGCACGCGCAGCGGTCCTGCCGCACCAGCTCACGGATGCGTCGCAGGCTCGCGCCGGCCTCGCCGAGCGCGGCTTCCCGGCTCACGTCGGCCTCGGTGACCCCGAAGCAATAGCAGACCATGCGGTCGCCTGGAGGCTCCTTCTGGAAGACGGGAACGGACAGGTCCTCCACCTGGAAACGATCCCCGGCACCGAAGTAGACCACCCGGCAGGCGGGTGCGGGGCAGAACCGGTGGCACGCAGGCTGGCGCCGGGCCAGCGCCTGCGGGTTCAGCAGCGCGCCCAGCGTCTCCTCCCCGACGGGCCAGCCAGGATGGCCGCATCCCGGGCAGGTCTCGGTGGCCATTCGGTCCCCTTTCCCCGCTTCCTTCCCGATCCTCGCTCCAGGCACCCGGCTCAGGGCCGGGGAAAGCACGGGAATCCTAGAGGTTGAAGCGGGGTTGCAGGTCAAGGAGGCCGCATGACCCATGAGAGGATGACCATCGGCGAGCTGGGCCGGCGGGCCGGCGTGCCTGCGTCCACCGTCCGCTTCTACGAGCGGAGCCGCCTCCTCGCGCCCGAGGCCCGCACCGAGTCCAACTATCGCCTTTACGGCCCCGAGTCGGTGGAGCGGCTGCGCTTCATCCGCGCCGCGCAGACCGCCGGCCTGACCCTGGCGGACATCCGGGTGCTGCTGCACCACCGGGACGGGCTGTCCGCCCCCTGCCGGGAGATCCGGACGCTGCTGGAGCAGCGCCTGGTCCGCATCGAGACAACCCTGGAGGAGCTGCGCCACGTCCGGCAGGCGCTGCACGGCTACCTGGAGATCTGCCACTCCTCGGAGGCCGACGCCCCCTGCCAGGTGATGGAGGAGCTCAGGGACGGGCCCACGGAGACCGGCACGCCGCAACGCCAGGATGCCACGCCGGCCCGGCGGCGGCCCCGGCGCTCCAGGACGGGCCGCGGATCCACTTGACCCTGCACCACGGTTCAGGGCATAGGGTGACTCTCCCGGACCGGGCTCGCCGCCCGCCCGCCGGGGGATGAGGAGGACCGATGTCTCGCCCTGCCCTACCCAGGCCCGTGTCCCTGCGTCTTGCTCTGCATGTCCTCGCCATGGTGGCAGCGGCATCCATCGCCACGGCCCCTCTCACTGCCGGGTACGGCCCGGCCCCTTCACCCACCGGCAACAGCGCGGCCACACGGCCTGCCGAAGCCGTGCAGGTGGAGATCCCCCTGCGCCACCTGGGCCGGACCCTGGTGGTGGACGCGCGCGCCGGCGAGGAGACCCTGGAGCTTGTGGTGGGCACCGGGCGCGAGGAGACAGTCCTGACCCGGGAAGCCGCCTCCCGCGTCGCCGCCGCCCCGGCAGCGGATGCCAGCCAGGGCGAGGCAGAGCTGGCTCGCCTTTCGCTGGGACCAGCCGCCTTCGGCGACATCCGCATCCAGATCGCGGGGCGCGACGAGCTGGGGAACCTGCCCGCCAGCTCCGACGGGTTCCTCGGCCTGAGCCTGTTCAGCCGGCACAGGATCACGCTGGACCTGCCTGGCATGCGCCTGCTCCTTGGCTCCCCGGGCGATCCCGTCGTCGGGAGCCGGACCGCCGGCCGCCCGGTGGGCTTCTCCCTGGAGCCGGGCTTCGATGCCGCCGCCGGGGGTTTGCCCACCATCCCCGTGCAGATCGCAGGCGAGACCCACAGGGCCCGCCTTGACACGGGCACGCCCGCCGGACTGACGCTCCCCGCCCGGTACGCGGCGACCCTGCCTCTGCTCTCCGCCCCTGGCCGCATCGGCCTGGCCCGCACCTCCCGCGGGGAGTTCGCCATTCTCGGCTCCACGCTGGACGGCACCCTCGAGATCGCCGGGCAGCGCGTGGAGCGCCCGCGTGTCTGGTTCAGCGAGCTGTACGACACCGCCACCGTCGGGCTGGGCGTGCTCGAGCCGTTCGCCCTGGTCCTGGACATGCCCGGGCGGACCGTGCGCCTGGAGCGTCCCGAGACCGGAGCCCATCGACGCCAGCAGCTCGCCGCCATCGTCCCCGAAGTGGAGAGCCGGGGCCCGGGACTGCGCGAGGCCTTCAACGCCGACGCCGGCAAGGTGCGCCTTCTCCTGATCCTCTCCCCCACCTGACCGGGATGCATCCGGGGCGCCCGGGTGGTGCTCGACAGCGTGCTCCAGCAGGTCCCCTCCCCCGATCTGGCGGTCCACGTGGTCTGGACGCCGGTCCTCCCCTCGGATAGCCACGAGGAGGCCAGAAAAGCCCACACCCTCCTGCCCGATCCCCGGGCACGCTTCTACTGGGACGCCGACCAGGATCTGGGGCTGGTCTACGGCCGGACCGTGGACCTCCCCCGAGGTCGGGACCTGGCCTGGGACATCTACTTCGTGTTCGGGCCGGAGGCCGTGTGGGAGGAGACGGTCCCGGTGCCCGACGCCTGGAGCCACCAGCTCGGCCAGGACGCCCGCCACCTGGGTGATGGCACCGACCTCAGGAACGCCATCCAGAAGCATCTGCCGGAGCCCGAGCCCCGCAGCGAGGCCCGGCCCGCCGGCGAGGAGGCCACCGTGACACTCCAGGTGGGCGGCATGCAGAAGAGCCGTGGCGGCGCCACCTGATTCGGCTGACCGGAGGCGGTACGAGCGGCCCTGGAGGGGCTCGCCGGGATCATGAGAATCGACCTGGATCTGAAGGCGGATGCCTTCACGGTCACCTACCGGCCGCGGAAGGTCCAGCCCGCGGCCATGCTGGCGGCGATCCGCGCGCTGGGCTTCGAGCCCTCGGTGCTGGACACGTCGCCGGCCACGGCTTCAACGCCAGGCCGCGGGCCCGCCGGGACGGTCCGGGAGATCTCGCCCAGCGCCCCGGTTCGCGACCTGCCGCCCGCCGTGGCTGCCCGCCTCCAGGAAGCGCAGGCCGCGGGCCGGCTCGCCCTGCTGGAGTTTCACGCTACCTGGTGCGCCCCATGCAGGGTGGTGGAGCGGGAGGTCCTCCCCCATCCCCGGGTGATGGCGGCGCTGGCCGGCTACGAGATGGTGCGCCTGGACATGGACTCCCCCGGCGGCGAGCG
>JBFGDW010000102.1:0-10640 GCA_041580435.1 Candidatus Polarisedimenticolia bacterium
GGGTGCCTGCTCCGCCACCTTGCGGGAGCCGACGTACAGGCGGCCGCAGAAGGCAGCCCCCTTGGCCACGAACCGGTCCAGCGTCTCCTGCTCGTCGGTGTAGAGGGAGGTGACCAGGCTGCCACCGCCCCGGCCCACCTCTCCGGCCTGCTCCTCGGCGGGGCCCGCGTACGGGATCAGCGTCGCCACCGGGCCGAACACCTCCAGCTCGTGGAGGACGGCGTCCGTCGGCCCGGGGCGGGCCCGCAGCAGGGTCGGGGCGAAGAAGTACCCCTTGCCGGCGGGCGCTCCCTTGCCGTCCACGCGCCGGCCCGACCCGTGCACCATCTCGGCGGCGCCGGCCAGGCGGGCGGTGCCCGCCACCGCGTCCTCGAGCTGCTGGGCCGTGGCCAGCGGCCCCACGGTGACCGACTCGTCGCCGGGGTCGCCCACCATCACCTCGCCCAGGCGCTCGGCGAGAGCCTCCTGGATCTCGGCGGCGCGCTTCTCGGGGACGAAGACCCGCCGCACGGCGGTGCACTTCTGCCCGGCCTTCTGGGTCATCTCCCGGGCCACGTCCCGCACGAAAAGCTGCCAGGTGTCGCTGCCCGGCTCCACGTCGGGAGCCAGGACGGCGGCGTTGAGGCTGTCGGCCTCGATGTTGACCCGGGTGCTGGCCGCCACCAGCTCCGGCCGGGCGCGCAGCTTGCCGGCGGTGGCCGCTGACCCGGTGAAGGCCAGGACATCCTGGGGCCCCAGGCGTGAGAGAAGATCACCGGTGGAGCCGCAGATGAGGGAGAGGACTCCCGGCGGCGCCACCTGGGCCTCCACCAGGATCTCCACGCAGCGGGCCGCCAGCCACGCCGTGCTGGTGGCCGGCTTGACGATGAGGGGAACGCCCGCCAGCAGCGCCGCCGCCGCCTTCTCGCCGAACCCCCAGGCCGGGAAGTTGAAGGCGTTGATGAGCACCGCCGCCCCCTGCAAGGGCACCTGCACGTGCTCCCCCCAGAAGCGGGGGTTGCGCCCGAGCTGCACTCCCTCCCCGTCCAGGAGCCAGCGCTTCTCGCCCAGCTCCTTCCCCAGGCCGGCGTAGTAGGCCAGGGTTCCGGTGGCGCCATCCACGTCGAACTTGGCGTCGCCCCGGGTGGTGCCGCCATTGGCAAGGGAGATCTCCAGAAGCTCGTCCCGGTGCTCGTACAGCGCCTTGGACATCCCCTTGAGGATGTCGCCGCGCTGGGCGAAGGTCAGCTCGCGGAGGGCCGGGCCGCCCACGGAGCGGGCGTGCTCCAGGGCGGCGGCGAAGTCCACGCCCTGGCTGGAGGCGCGGGCCACCGGCTCCTCGGTGGACGGGTTGAACAGCGTGGCGAACCCTTCCCGGGGCTCGTGCCAGCGGCCGCAGACGTAGCTCTTCAGGGTCTTCATGCAGGCGGACCTCCCTCGACGATTCTAGCTCATCGAAGGGGCCGCGCCGTTGCAGCGCTCTGGCTGCCTCGAGAAAAAAATGCCCGGCTCCGCGCGAGGCGGAGCCGGGCCAACGGGTGGTCGATTCCGCGCCCTGCCTGAAGTTCACGCTGAGGGCGCGGGGTCGGGGCGGACCCTCAGGGAGCCGCGTACTCCACGGCGTGGCCGCGGACCACGGCGCCGCTGAGGATGGTGTAGTTGAGCGAGGCGAAATTCACGGCGTTGAACATGAGGGTGCACGGCGACAGGTCGCTGGCGCCGATGTTGGACAGGTTCCCCTCCACGCAGTTGGCGTAGTGGTGATGGGCCCCCATGAGGTGGCCGATCTCGTGGGCCATGACCTCGGCGGTGGCGTCCACGTTGGGATTGAAGCCCAGGGAGTTGAGGGTGCCGGTGGTTCCAGTCTGGGGATCCTCGATGTCGCGGATGTCGCTGACCACGAAGAACGAGTGCTGCTCGAAGCGGACGCCGCCGATGCAGTCGGCCTGGCCCACCACGGTGCCGCCGGTGGTGCCCTGCATGGTCTTGCTGGTGAACACGCCCACCAGATCGATGCCATTGGGCGGCACGCCGCCCACGGTGTTCTTGGCCTCCTGGATCAGATCACCTGAGTCGGTGGACGTGTAGGAGACCTGCCGCGTCCGCACCAGCTCCAGCTCGATCCCCAGGGGGGCGTAGGACTCGGCGGCCACGGCCATGACCTCGGCGGCGGCGGCGGCATCGGTGCCATCCAGCAGCAGCATCACCGACAGGTTGATGGTCTGGCCCTCATCCAGGATGCCGGCCAGGCTCACCTTCTCGGGCACCGCCTCCAGGCACTCCTGGGGCGCGTCGAAGGCCTGCTCCCTGGTGCGCATGGCCACGCCGTTGATGGTGGAGCCGGGCGTGATGAGCCAGGGCTGGACGCGGACCTCGTAGAACGCCGCGCCGGTGTTCTCGATGACCACCGACTCGTAGCCGTCGCCATCGGCCTGGCTGGCCAGCAGGACGCCCTGGTCGTCATAGACGAAGAGGTCGTAGTCGTCCCCCTCGAAGCCCTCGCCGGGAGCGATGGCCACCAGCACACGCCGCACTCCGTTGCTGCTGATGGTGAAGGTGAAGTGGTCGCAGGCGGGATCGGTGCTCGTGGGGCAGGCCGCGGGGTTGGACGCGAAGAAGGTGTGGGTCCAGGTGACCTCGTCCTTGGGCCCTGCCAGGTCGCCACTAGACGGCGTGGCCGCCTCGGTGGCCGGGCTCAGGACCAGCATGGTCAGGGTCACCGCGCCAAGGGCTGAGAGCAGGTTTCGGTGAAGCATTCTGGGCCTCCTCGGGTTGCCGCGCTTCGCTTGCCGGCCGTCCCCCCCGGTCTTTCCGGGACCGGCCGGTGCGCGTCACGCTCATCACGCGGCAAGAGTGGGCCATACCCCTTGACGGATCCTTGACCCGAGCGGGCCGATCCGGGCTAAGCCCCCTGCTCGCACCGGTTTACAATTTTTTACCCGCCGGGTCCGCGTCCCGGGCCCAGACCGTTGGCCCGATGCGCCGGGCCGGGCTAGAATCCCGGGCATCGCCAACCCGCTGCCGGAGGTCCGACCCATGCCCAGAGTTGCCCGCGTCCTCACCCTCGCCCTGCTCCTGACCGCCGGCCCGGCGCTGACGGCCACCACCAGCACCAAGACCACCGACTGGCCCCACCTGCGCGGCCCGCAGATGGATGGCCGCACCGGCGCGCCGGGGACCTTCTCCCAGGGGCCCGTGGGCCTGGAGGTGGCCTTCCGCGTGCCGCTGGGCTCGGGTTACTCGGGGGTGGCGGTGGCCGACGGCAAGGCAGTGACGCTCTTCGCCGACGGCGAGGCCGACTGGGTCGGCGCGTTTGACGCCACCACCGGCAAGGAGGCGTGGCGCCATCGCCTGGGTGAGCGCACTCTTGGCCGGGATGGCGCCCACGACGGGCCGCTGAGCTCGCCGATCATCGGTGGGGGCGCGGTCTACGCCCTGGGCTCGGACGGCCGCCTCCTGGCGCTGGATCTGAGCACGGGAAAGGTCGCGTGGGAGAAGAAGCTGGAGGACGCCTTCGGGGCCAAGCGGCCCCACTTCGGCTTCACCACCACCCCGGTCTACGGCGGCGGGCACCTGGTGCTGCTGGCCGGGGGGCCCGAGGGGAAGGCCATCGTGGGCCTGGACGCCCGCACCGGCGAGACCCTCTGGAGCCTGGGCGATGACCGGGTGGACTACCAGTCGCCCGCCATCATGACCCTGGCCGGGCGCGAGCAGGTGGTGGTGGTGGCCGGCAAGCGCATCGCCGGCCTGACCCTGGACACCGGCAGCCTGCTGTGGGCCCACCCGCTGGAGGAGGGGGACAACGTGGGCAGCAGCACACCCTCCTTCATGGGCGAGGACCGGTTCATGCTGTACGCCAGCGGCGGCGCCCGCGCCTACCGGGTGTCCAAGACCGCCGAGGGGTTCGGCGTGGAGGAGCTGTACCGGAGCAACGCCCTGGGCGGCAACTACGCCCCGCCCGTGGCCCACGAAGGGCATCTCTACGGCTTCCGCGGCAACATCCTGACCTGCGCCAGCGCGGAGACTGGCGAGCGCGTCTGGCGCTCCCGCGAGCCGGGGGGCGACGGCCTGATCCTGGTGGACGGGCACCTGGTGATCTTCGGCGCCAAGGGGAACGTGGTGGTGGCCAAGGCCTCGCCGGCCGGCTACGAGGAGGTGGCCCGCCTGGAGGCCCTGGACGGCAGCAGCCTCACCTGGCCCAGCTTCGCCGAGGGGCGCATCTACCTGCGCAACTTGCAGGAGCTGGCCGCGGTGACGGTGCGCCGGGGCGCCGCCGCGCCAGCCACGGCCGTGGCCATGGCTGACGGCGCGCCCCCGGCCAGCAGCGAGTTCGGCCGCTGGCTGGCCAAGGCCGCCGCCGCCGACAGCCCCCAGGCGCAAGTGGACGCTCGCTTCGGCGAGGGGGTGCGAACCCCCCTGGTGGAGGGGGACCTGGTCCACTTCATCTACCGGGACGCCGGAGCCAACGACGTGGGGCTGGGTGGTTCCATGATCGACCACGGCCTGGCCGAGCCGCTGCTGCGACTGGCAGGTACCGACCTCTTCTACCGCACCTACAGCCTGTCGCCGGTGAAGCGCTGGGAGTACCACTTCCACGTCAACTTCGAGGACTGGAAGACCGACCCGCGCAACCCGCGCACCGTCCCGGCGCTGGAGGGGGACGATCCCCTCTCCGAGCTGGTGCCGGCGGGGTACCAGCAGGCCGCCTACCTGTCCGAGCCCAAGGGGGCGCGGGGGAAGATGGACGAGTTCACCCTCTCCAGCAAGATCCTGGGCTATGAGAAGAAGGTCCAGGTCTGGCTGCCGCCAGGCTACGACAAGGGGAAGGACCGCTATCCCCTGCTGCTGGTCAACGATTCCGCCGCCTGGATTGACAAGGGACTCCTCCCCCGGGTCCTGGACAACCTGGTGGGAGCCAAGAAGGTCGCCCCGGTGGTGGTGGCCTTCGTGGACGCCGACCGGCGCTGGTGGCTCGAGGCGGGCGGCAGCCGCACCGACGAGTACGTGGACATGCTGGCCAACGAGCTGGCGGCCGAGCTGGACAAGCGCTATCGCCTGGCCAAGGACCCGGCGTCCCGGGCCATCATGGGCGGGCGCTTCTACGGCTTCAGCAGCGCCTACGCCGCCCTCAAGCACCCGGAGCGGTTCGGCGCGGTTGCGGCCCAGAGCCCCTACATGTCCCTGGGCAGCGCCGACAGCCTGCTCAAGCTCATCGCCGAGCGCGATCCGGCCTCGGTCCGCTTCTACGTGGACTGGAACCTGGTGGAAGAGCGCAACATCGACCGGGACTGGGACTTCGCCCGGGACAGCCGCTCCCTGGACGAAGCGCTGCAGGAGCGGGGCTTCCACGTCACCGGCGGCGAGCAGACCGACAGCTTCGGCTGGGGCGGCCTGCGGGAGCGCCTCGACGAGGTGCTGACCACGCTCTTCCCGGCCGGGTCAGGCAAGAGCGTGGCCCGCTCGGGCGGCGCCTCGCGCTAGAGGGTCTCCAGGTAGGTGATGAGGTCGGCCACCTCGGCCGGGCTCAGGATGATGCTCAGCGCCTCCATGTAATGGAGGATGAGGTTGGGTAGCGTCCGCGCCGAGTGATCATGGAAGTAGGGCGCTGTGTGGCGGAGGCCCCGCAGGGACGGGATCTCGAACCGGTTGAGATCCTCGAGCCTTCCGGTGTGCGCCGCCAGGCCCGGATCGGGGGTGCTCACCCGGACCTGGCTGCCGTCGGGACGGGTGAAGATCAGGTCCCACGTGGGGAGGGCGAACAGGTTCCTGTCGCTCACGGCCACGTCCTGGAAGATGCTCTCCGCGGGATCCGGAGGCCGGTTGCGGAGCGGACCGCCGTGGCACCGGCCACAGTGAGCCTCGAACACAGCACGGCCCCGGCGGGCTGACGGGCCCAGGAGGGGCTCGCTGAACAGCGGATCAAGGCCGGCGGCGGCGCCGGGGTCCAGCAGGGCCTGCAGGCGCAGCGGGGCGAAGAGTTCCCTCTGGAATCGATCCAGCGCGTCCAGCTCCAGGCGGCTGGGGAGGCGTGCCGGCTCGAAGTGATCCAGCACGGCCCCGCGGGCCTGCTCCTGCAGCGTCGTCTTCCGGCCGTCCCACTGGTACGGGCCGGTCAGGGCGATGTTGGCCAGTCCGGGTGCCGCGCGCAGGACCGTGATGCTCCGCCGGCCGGGCTCTCCGGCGACGGCCACGTCGGGGTGCAGATCCAGGGGCAGCCGGAAGAGGGCCCGGCTCAGCAGGGTGGTGAAGTCGACTCCGTCGCCGTCATCGCTGTCCAGGGCGCGGAAGAGGGGTCCCGCCGGATCAGCGGCGAACTGGGCCTGCACCGCGGCTGGCGAGAGGGTGAACTCGTGGGCGGGGTCGTGGCAGGTGGCGCAGGTGCGTCCGTTGCCGCCGAAGGTCTCCTGGAAGAAAAGCGTCCGGCCCAGCTCCACCAGCTGCGGCCGGGGTGGAAGAGGGCGGCTCCCCTGCTGCGCGGGGGCCGTGGGAACCGCCGCGAGGGCGGCCATCAGCGTCAGCGCGAATGCGGAACGCCGGGTCACCGTGGCCACCGGACCTAGGGACAGGCCCGGACGGCTCTCGGCACTCCCAGTGAGCTGCTCCCCACGGGGGCATCGCTGGCGGCACAGGCATTCCGGGGCCGGACAAGGTAGGAGTGAACGCCGCCGGGGGGAGGCAACGTGCTGTCGTTGATGCTGAGCTGGGAGCTGGCCGAGGCCAGGCAGGCCGCTCCCGCCACGAAGTCATCGGAGCTTCCGGCGCGGACCACGTCGTAAACCGGCGCGCCCGAGCCACCGGGACTGGCCGGGGCCTGCCAGCTGAGGGTTGTTTGCTGCAGGCCGGTGTCGTGAGCCAGGCTCAACCCCACCACCGGGCCCGGGGCGGACCATATCTGCGCATCGGCCGGCGCGCAGTCGCAGTCGTCGCCTGCAACGTCGCCGTCGGCGTTGGCCTGCGCCTGGTTGGCCAGCGCCGGGCAGTTGTCCACCACGTTGCAGACCCCGTCACCGTCGGTCTCCAGGCAGCCACGGAACAGATAGGCCGCCCCCTCCCCGGTGAGGGCATTCTGGAAGAGGGGCGCTCCGATGAGGACGTCATGGTAACCGTCGCCATCCGTGTCTCCCAAGCCGGCCAGGGCCCAGCCGAACTCGCTCTTGCTCTGCAGCCCTCCCTGGACCCAGGAGGGCGAGGGGGCGAGGCCGGTGGCCGACCCCAGATAGACCCGGGCCTCGCCCGTGTTGGCCGAGCCTCCCGCGGGAGGCGCGTTGGGAGTGCCCACCACGATGTCGTCGTACCCGTCGCCATTGAGATCTCCGGCGCCCGCCAGGCCGCGGCCCAGCTTGAGGCCATCGAAGTTCCCCTCCACCCACCACACAGGCGTCGTGGAGAGGCCCGAGGCGGAGCCATAGAACGCGAACACCGCTCCCTCATTGACCTGGGGATTGGAGTGGTTGGGAGCGGAGACGACGACATCGGCGTAGCCGTCGCCATTGATGTCGCCCGCGCTCTCCGCCACGGTGCCGAAGGCCGCGCCGGCGCGGTTCATTTCGAGGATCAGCGGCGTGGGGTTCAGCCCCGCAGGAGCCCCGTAGTACAGGAAGACCACGCCCTCACCGCTCTCGGGGTTGTTGAACCCGGGGGCCGAGACGAGAATGTCATCGAAGCCGTCACCATTGACATCGCCGGCCGAGCTGAGATGCCTGCCAAAGTTGGCGAAGTCCTGGAAGGCCTCCCTCTGCCAGACGGGAGTGGTGGAGGGCCCTGTGGCCGAGCCGAGGTATGCGTAGGCCTTGCCGGCCCAGAGGTAGTCCACGGAGTGGAACGGGGCGCCCACCAGGATGTCGCCGTAGCCGTCGCCGTTGATGTCCCCGGCCCCGTTGACCCACCAGCCGAAGTTGGCATCGGCCACCTCCCCGTTCACGGCCCAGACGGCGGTGGCCTCCAGGCCCGTCGGCGAGCCCAAGAAGACCCAGGCTCTCCCCTCGCCGCCTCCGTTGAGGGTGTGGTAGGGGAAGCCGAGGATGACATCGGCGTAGCCGTCACCGTTCACATCGCCGGCCGCGCCCAGATAGATGTCCTGGTAGGTCACCACGTTGGGTCCCTGTGAGCCGTGGTCCACTGGCCGGAAGACCCATGACGTCGTGGTGGACAGCCCCGACGGCGAGCCCAGGTAGAGTGAGACGCTGCCTGGACGGATCCGCGTCACCAGGACGTCGTCATACCCGTCGCCGTTGACATCTCCCACCACCCGGATGCGCTGGCCGGCGAAGGCCCCCTCCAGGTCCCCCTCCTGGATCCAGGCCGGTGCTGACATCAGAGGGTCGATGATCACCGGGTAGGCGGCATCTGCATCCTCCACCTCGATCCAGAGCCGGCTCTGGCAGGCACCGAGCCGGGACGGCAGCTCGCGGCCCGTGGCGTCGAAAGCCACCAGGCCGCCGTAGGTCATCTGGACCTGGCCAGAGGGCCGGCTGAAGTGGACCCCGCGGCCGCCGGCATCGGAGATCGCCACCAGATCTCCGCCGAGGGAGAGCTCCAGGACGAGGGGGCGATGGGCTGGGCCGGCTGGACGGGTCGCGAGCGTGAACCCCTGCTCGATCCCCTCGGGATGCCGCACGTACCACTCGGTCAGCTCCTCGCGCCGGTACTGCACGCCTTCACCGGAGCGCACCGGCTGGACCATGGCCACGGGCCGCACCTCTCCGCGGCGCCCGAACCCGGACAGCCGCATCCCGAGCTCCCACGACTCCCGGTCAAGGCCGGTGGCGGGCCGCACCTGGATGCCCGACTCGAGGGCCGTTGCGGCCACTCCGCCGGCGGCCTGGATCACGGGAGCGGCTCCGCCTGGGTCCGCGGGGAAGCCGGTCCTCACATCCGCTGCGGCGAAGGTACCGCCCAGAGCGGCGGCCATGCACCAGCTTGAAATGACCAGGTGCGAGCGCTGCATCTTGTGCCTCCTCCCCGCCCTGTGGACCCCGCGAGCCGAGCGGCTTCTCCGGCTCGATCATACCCGCCACGGCGATCCGGCGACAAGGGGCCTCTCCGCCACGCCCCCTGCCGTGTCAGGGCGGAGCCCCCGGCGTCTGCCGGAGGAGGCCCCGGGCCGGGCACCAGCCTCAGGGACCCCCGGCGGCCCTGGCCGACGTCCGGCCGCCGCCTGCGGAGAGGGCCAGCACCTGCGCCTGGCGCGCGTAGTCGATGGCCTCGGCCAGGACGCGAGCGGCCTCCTGGTCGGCGTGAAAGCCCAGCGAGTTCTCGCTGCTGATGAAGTCCAGCCGCCACTGGGCCTTGCGCTGGAGGGCGTGGGCCGGGGCCAGCTCCGCCTCGGTGGCGCCCGCCTCCCGCGCGGCGCGCAGGGCATCGAGCATGCTGATCACCGCCGCAGCCGCCCGGTCGATGAGCACTTCCGTGCGCCCCTGGATCGCATCGACCCGGGCCCGCAGCTCCTCCTCGGGGACGCGGTGGCAGACCTGGCAGGAGCTGCTCAGGCTGAGAAGCGGGCTGCGCACCCAGTGGCTGCTCACCTTCATGGCGCCTTCCCGCTGGTAGGGCATGTGGCAATCGGCGCAGCTGACGCCGCTGCGGGCATGGACTCCCTGGCTCCACAGCTCGAACTCGGGGTGCTGGGCCTTGTAGATGAGGGCGCCGGTCTCACCGTGCCTGTAGTCGTGGAACGGTTCGCCGCCGGGGAAGGTGTGGCCGTCGAACTGGGCCTCGATGTCCTCGGCCTTGAGCCCATTGCGCCACGGGAAGAACAGCGTCTCCTTGGGGCCGCAGTAGTACTCCACGTGGCACTGGGCGCAGACGAAGGATCGCATCTCCTGGCGGCTGGCCTCGGCGTTGGGATCGTAGGGCGCCCGGCGATCCCCTTCCCGCCAGCGCTGGATGCTGGGGAGGTGCGGGACTGGATCGTCACTTTCGGCCAGCGCCGCGATGCCCGCCATGAAGCCGGGGCGGGTGATGCGGATCTTCATGGAGCGGGGGTCGTGGCAGTCCACGCAGCTCACCGGGTGGGCCTCCGGCTCGCCCGGCGTCCCGTCGGGAGTGGCCTGGAGCAGGTCGAAGGCATCCGGGTAGGACAGCGTGCTCATGACCTCGAACCCCTTGTTCACCGCTGCCCAGTCGAAGGCGGTGGCCAGCGCCTCGGGGCCGGCGGGGCGGCCCAGCGCCTCGAGCCCCACCCGCCGGTAGGTGGCGATGACACTGGAATGGCAGTGGAGGCAGGCCCCGGGCTGCGGCCGCTCGGTGACCCGCCGGGTGCGGAGCTGATCCGAGAGCATGTAAGCGTGCCCCCGGGCCTCCCGGTAGTCCAGGGCGAAGGCGTACCCGTCGTAAAGCCTTCTGAGCCACGGGTGGGTTTCCAGCTTCTGCTCGGGCAGGGCGCTGGAGCCCCCATGGCTGGTCTCGGTCATGTCCACGGTGCGTGCATAGCCGTCGTGTTGATGCGGCCAGTTGGTCCCCCAGGGTGCGGGATCGGTGGTCAGCTCGTTGACCTCCACCAGCCGCACGAAGGGAGTCCTGGCCTCCAATCGCCGCCCGAAAATGTTCACCAGCAGCGCGGCGATGCCGAAGGTGGCGGCAGCGATGACCAGCAGCAGGAGGACCGGCCCCCAGCTGCGGCGGCCCGAGCTGGGACGGGCGTCACGAGCCATGGCCCACCC
>JBFGDW010000103.1:0-10541 GCA_041580435.1 Candidatus Polarisedimenticolia bacterium
AGCCAGCCATCGCCGCCGGGGAAGACCACCTGGGGCTTGCCCTTGATGACCCCGTAGGCCGGGTTGGACCAGCTGCCGTGGAGGAGGGTCTTGCTGGACTCGTTGCTCTCCCACAGGAGCTTGCCGGTGATGCGATCCACGGCGATGAAGGCCGGCGCCAGGGGCGAGGGGATGTTCACGTGCCCCTCGTCCACACCCTGGCCGGTCACGGTGAACAGCAGGTTGTCCACGATGAGGGGACTGCCCGCGGCCAGGTTGTGGGGAAAGACGTCCAGCTCCTCGATCATGTCCAGCTTCCAGATCACGTCCTCGTCGATGTCCGAGGTCTCGGTCTCACCCTTGAACGGGCCGTCGTTCTCCCCGTCACGGAACCCCTCGGTGTCCGCGGAGATGACCTCCGCCCGGTTGGAGACGTAGTAGACACGATCGCCCACGATGGCCGGCGTGGAGCAGACCCCCTGCAGGGGCCAGTCGTTGACCCGGCCCGCCGGCAGCTTGGGGTGGGCCGACTGCCACAGGAACGACCCGTCCTCGGCCTTGAACGCGATGACGTTGCCCCGGTCCCCCTTGAGCTTGGGGTTGTAGCCGCGCTCGTTGTTGGTCCCCACGAAGACCTTGCCGCCGGCCACCACGGGCCCGGCGTAGCTCTGGGAGCCCAGCTCGGCCACCCACTTGATGTTGAGGCCGGTGGAGACGTCCCACTTGGCGGGCAACCCCTTGGCCTCGGTCACCATGTTCCGGGCCGGGGTGAAGCCGAACATGACCACCTCGTCCGACGCCCCGGCCAGACCCGCCGCCGCCAGCGCTCCTACCCACACCACCGTCACCATGGCTCTCTTCACTGGTTCACCGTTACCTTGAGGTTGTCGAAGTGGACGTCCACCGGCGAGTAGGCCACCAGGCCCGGGCTGCCGGAGCGGATGGGGAGGGGATCCTCCACCGTGATGGTCCAGGCCTCGGGCTCGGGCTGTCCCCGGGGCCAGACCTTGCCCCGGATCACCGCCTTGTCCCCGCCGCTGTCCACCCGCATCTTCAGGGTGTACCAGGTGCCGGCTTCCCACGGGAACTCGGTCTCCTGGGCCATGCGCAGCATGGAGGGCCAGGAGCGCACCTGGATCTTCTGATGGACTCCCTGCAGGTCCATGGTGTAGCCGCTCACCACCACGCCGATGTCGGCCCGGCGCCGGGGATGGGCGTCGCTCATGACGTCCACCTGCAGGGTGTAGTCCTTCAGGGTGGACGGGCCCATGTAGAGCGTGCTCCGGTCCAGGCCCCGGTCACGGGGAGCCCGCACCAGGACCTTGGTGTCCCCTTCCTTCTCCACGGCGAACGTGCCCGCGGTGACCCAGGTGGCGGGCCGTCCCCCTTCCTCGTACGACTCGAAGTCCTCGCTCCACGGCAGGGGCGCGATGACGCGCACCCGGGCCGCCGCGACCAGGGAGCCGCTGGTGGCCTTGACCTGGCCGGCCTGGAACGGCGTACCGGCCTCGGCGGTGAAGGCGCCACCCTCCAGGACGCCCTTCAGCCCGTCCAGGGACCAGGTGGCCGTCTGCACCCCCAGGGCACGCCCCTTGGCGTCGTAGGCCCGTGCCTGGAAGGTGGCGGTGCCCCCGGGGGCGATGAGCACCTCGGCGGGGACCACCTGCAGCCAGGCCGCCGGCCCCTCCCCCTTGGGCGCGGGCGCCGGGCGCGGGCCGGGTGTCGCCTCCAGTGGCTTGCTCTTGTCACCCAGGCAGAAGAGACCATTCTCGGTGGCGAAGTACACGCGGCCGTAGGCCACCGCCGCCGAGCCATAGATCTCGGCGTAGCGCCCCTCGGGCATCCTGACCTCGTCGCTATCCAGGGGCTGGACGCCCTCCCGTCCCACCTTCAAGATGTGGAAACGGCCGTTGACCTCGGTGGCGTACAGCTTGCCGTCCGCCCACACCGGCGAGCCCTTGCCCACCGTCCCCAGGCTGTGCTCCCACAGGACCTTGCCCGTGGCGGCTTCCAGGGCGAACAGGTTGGCCGAGTTGTCCACCTGGTAGATGACGCCGTCGTGGTGGGTGGGGGAGGCGAAGCCGGCCATGATCCGGTCGTTGCGCCACACCTCGTGGGTGGAGGTGACCTCTCCCGTGCCGGTGGCGTCGATGCAGACCATGCGGCCCATGGCAGCGGTGTCCAGGTTCTCCTCGCTGTGGGAGACGCAGGCCCGATCCCCCAGGGGCAAGACGTTGCTGTTGATGCCGCGCTTGCTCAGCTGGAAGCCCCACACCTTCTCGCCGGTGTAGGCCTTGAGGGCGTAGATCCAGCCGTCGGCGTTGCCGTTGAGCAGCATCCGCTGCCCGGCCATGTCGGCGGTCACCACCACCGACTGGGTGTTCATGTCGTAGGGGCGTCCGCCGGGGGTGGACACCCAGAGCTGCTCGCCGGTGCGCTTGTCGAAGGCGAAGACCCGGTGGCTGGGAGGCCCCTGGGCGCCCCAGCCCACGCTCACGAAGGAGAGGATGAGCTGATCCCCCTCGATGATGGGCGACTGGGTGCGGCCGCCGTAGCCCGAGGCGTACCCCACGTCCTCGGTGAGGAAGTGGGTCCAGACGATCTTCCCGTCCCGGTCGTAGCAGTTCAGCCGGCCAGCCACGCCGTTGGCGTAGACGTAGCCGGTGGCCGGGTCGGCCCCCAGGCTGGCCCAGCCGGCGCGGTTGAACGGAACCGTGGTGTTGTAGACGTTGAACCGGTCCTCCCACAGCAGCCGGCCGTCGCCGGCGTCATAGCAGGCCACGCGCTCCTGCATGGTGACCCCCTCGCCCACGCGGCCCATGACGCAGACGCGGCCGTCGAACACCACCGGCGTGGAGCGGCCGATGAAGTCGGCGCGCCAGACCAGGTTCTTGCCGTCGACGGACCATTCGTTGACCAGGCCGGTCTCCGTGGACACGCCGTCGTGCTGCGGCCCGCGCCACAGCGGCCAGTCGCCCCCCTGCGCCATCATGGCGCCGGCGAAAAGCATCACCGCCACGCCGCCGCCTGCGCACCTGCCTGCCAACCGGACCATCTTTCGCATGGTGAACCGCACGCTCCCTCCGCCCGGACCACCGGTCCGGTCCACTTAACTTTCGGAACCCCAGCACTTTACTACAAGCCGGGGCGTCTGCCGCGGGCGCGGGGACAACGGTACTACAGCGCATGCGGGCGGCGAGCGCGCCCTGTGTAAAGTGTTGTAAAGCGGCGGCCTCGGCCCTGTTTGACAGAGACCGGGAACGCCTCTAGCGTAGGGCGGTCATGAGGCCGACCCATGCAACCGAGAGGATCACGGCCGCCGGGCCCTGGGCACTGGCTGCCTTGCTCCTGCCGCTGGCTGCGGCCTGCGGCGGCGCCCCGGTGGCCGATGCCGCCACGCCCCGCAAGCAGGTACTGGGCCCGGTGGAGAGCGCCCCGCCGTTCCTGTCGCCGGCGGTGCGCAGCGGCGGCCTCGTCTTCCTCTCCGGCCAGCTCGGCCGCAAGCCCGGGGAGAGCGGCCTGGTCCCGGGCGGCGCCGCGGCCGAGGCGGAGCAGGTCCTGGCCAACATCCAGTCGCTCCTGGCCGGCATGGGGCTGGGGATGGAGGACGTGGTGAAGTGCACCGTCTTTCTGGCCGACATGGACGACTACGGGGCGGTCAACGAGGTCTACCGCCGCGCCTTCCCCACCGAGCCGCCGGCCCGCTCGGCGGTGGCCGTGAGCGGCATGGCGCTGGGCGCCCGGGTGGAGATCGAGTGCATCGCCGCCGCCCGGTGAGGCCCGCCCGCGCTGGCGGCCCCTGGCCCGCTCCCCTGGCGGGCCTGGCCCTGCTGCTGGCCGGCTGTGGCGGAGGCGCGCCCCCGGGCGACGGCATGGCGGCCGGCGGCGAGGCGGCCGCACCCGCGGCCCGCAGCCGCTTCCTCAGCGTCGGCACGGCGCCGCCGGGGGGCGCCTTCTTCGTGGTGGGCGGTGCCCTGGCCGAGGTCCTCAACGAGGTCGGAGGCTGGAACGTGACCGCCGAGGCCACCAAGGGCTCCCAGGAGAACATCCGGCGCCTGGCCCGGGGCGAGCTGGACCTGGCGCTGTCCAACGCCGCCATCACCTACTTCGCCGTGCGCGGCACCGAGGGGTGGGAGCAGGCCTACGACGTGCGGGCGGTGGCCACGCTGGCCCCCAACGTGGCCCTGTTCCTCACACCGGCCGGCTCCGGGGTGTCCAGCATCGTCGATCTGCGCGGCAAGCGGGTGGTGGTGGGCCCCGCCGGCGCCGGCTTCGAGTACTTCCTGCGCCCGCTCCTGGCCGAGCACGGCGTCACCTTCCAGGACTTCACCGCCCTGTACAACACCCAGACGGCGGCGGTGGACATGCTCACCGACGGCTCGGCGGCGGCGGCCTTCCTGGGCGGGGCGATCCCCACGTCATCCATCACCCAGGCTGCCGCCTCCATGAACATCTCCTTCGTCCCCTATGACGAGGCAGCGCTGGACCGGCTCAGCGAGGAGTACGTCTTCTTCAGCCGCGCCCGCATCCCCCCCGGCACCTACCGGGGCCAGGATCAGGAGTTCACCGGACTCGACGTGGGATCCATGCACCTCATCGCCGCCGCCGGCGCCGACGAGGAGCTCATCTACCGCCTCACCCGGGCCATCTACGAGAGCCGGGAGAAGGTGGTGGCCAAGCATCCGGCCGGCCGTGCCCTCAACCCGGACAACGTCATCCGCGACACCGGCACGCCGTTCCACCCGGGCGCCGTGCGCTACTACAAGGAAGCCGGCATCTGGCCCGGGGACCGGCCGGCCTCCTAGCCGGCTCCTCCATGCCCCAGGCCGCCCCGTCCCGCCTCCAGCCGTTCCTGGTCCCGGCCCTGGGCCTCGTCCTGTGCGCCTTCACCCTGGCCGAGGTGAACTACCCGGTCCTGGCGCCCCAGACCCAGCTTGCGGTCTTCTCCCTCATCGGGCTCATCCTCTGCTTTCTCACCATCCCGGCCCGGGCAGGCTGGGAGGGCCGGCGCGCCGCGCGCCTGGCGGACGGGCTGCTGGTCGCCCTGTCCCTGGCGGTCTGGGGCTACATCATCGTGCACAGCGAGCCGGTCTTCTCCGCGTGGTGGCGCGACGGCCAGTCGCTGGGCAACCGGGCCGGGCAGGAGACGGCCCTGGATGCCGCCGTGGGGGTGGTCGGCACACTGCTGGTGCTCGAGGCGGCCCGGCGCAGCCTGGGGCTGGCGCTGCCGCTGCTGTCGGCGGCGTTCCTGATCTACGCCTATGCCGGCCCGTCCCTCCCTGACTGGCTGCTGCCCCACCGGGGGTACGGCCTGACCCGCATCACCGCCCAGGCTTTCCTCCACAGCCAGGGGGTGTTCGGCGTGGCCCTCAATGTCATGTTCACCTACGTCTTCCTCTTCGTGCTGCTGGGCGTCTTCCTGGAGCGGACCGGCGCCACGTCGTTCATCATCGACCTGGCCCGGCGGCTCTTCGCCCGCAGCGTGGGCGGGCCGGCCAAGGTGTCGGTGCTCAGCAGCGGCCTCATGGGATCCCTGTCCGGGAGCGCCGTGGCCAACACGGTCACCACCGGCACCTTCACCATCCCCCTCATGCGCAGCTCCGGCTTCACGCCGGCGACGGCGGCGGCGGTGGAGGCCGCCGCCAGCTCAGGCGGGGCCCTCATGCCGCCGGTGATGGGAGCGGGCGCCTACATGATGCTGGAGATCATCGACCCGCCGGTGACCTACCTGCAGGTGATCCGTGCCGCCCTGCTCCCGGCCATCATCTACTACCTGTCGCTGCTGCTGGTGGTGCACTTCCGGGCCCAGCGGCGCGGTCTGGCCGCCACGGACCAGGGGGAGCGCCCGCGCCTGTCGCCGCCGGCGGGCGTGGTGTTCACCGCCGCCTTCGCGGCGCTACTGCTGTTCCTCCTGATGGGCTACACCGCGTTCCGGGCGGTGACCCTCGCCCTGGCGTCCGGGGCGCTGGCCAGCCTCTGCTTCCCCTCCACCCGCGTGGGCGGCAAGGGCTTCCTGGAGGTGGCCGCCAAGGCGGCCCGGGACGTGGTCCCCCTCATCGCCGCCGCCGCCTGCGTCGGGCTTGTCCTGGGGGTGGTGACCCTCACCGGGGTGGGGACGCGCTTTCCCGCCCTGCTGCTCCCCCTGGCCGAGCAGAACCTGCCCCTGGCGCTGTTCCTGCTCATGATCTCGTCCCTCGTCCTGGGGATGGGGCTCCCCTCGGCGGTCTGCTACCTGCTGCTGGCCACCCTGGTGGGGCCGGTGCTGGGGCAGCTGGGGGTCGTCCCCCTGGCGGCCCACCTGTTCATCTTCTACTTCGGGATGATGTCCATGGTCACGCCACCGGTGGCCCTGGCCGGCTACGCCGCCGCATCCATCGCCGGCTCGGACATCATGCGCACCAGCATGGCGGCCTTCCGCATGGCCCTGGTGGGATTCACGCTGCCCTACATGTTCGTCTTCCGGCCCCAGCTCCTCATGCTGGAGCCGGGGGGCGGGCCGGCGCCGCCGCTGCACATTGCCGGCGCCGTCTTCATCGCGGTCCTTGGCATCATCCCCTTCGCCGCAGCCATCGCCGGGCGCCTCTTCACCAACCTGGGCCTGCTCATGCGCGCGCTGCTGCTGTCAGCCTCCATGCTCCTGCTCCTGCCCGGGCCCCACATGCTGGTGGCGGGACTGGATGTGCCGCTGTTCGACGCCTCGGGGGCGGTGGTGTTCGCGGCGCTGGCGATGGTGGACTGGCGACGATCACGCCAGGCACCGGCGGCAGCACCGACGGGCGGAACCGGCGGTGGGCCGGCCGGCCCGGCCCGGGAGCGACCCGCGCCCTGATGCTCACCGACCCCCTGGCGCTGGCCGCCCTCGTCGCCGGCACAACCGCCGTCGCCTTCTGGCTGGAGCGTCGCTTCCGCCCCCTGTCCCTGCTGGGAAGCACCCTGATGGCCATCATCCTGGGGGCGGTCCTGTCCAACGCCGGGGTGGTGCCACCCGCCTCCCCGGTCTACGGTGCCGTGGCCGGGCCGGCCACCTCCCTGGCCATCGCCTGGCTCTTGCTGGCGGTGCGCCTGGGCGATCTGCGCCAGGCCGGCGGCCCCATGCTGGCGGCCTTCGCCCTGGCGGTGGCGGGAACCGGCGCCGGGGTGATGGCGGGCACCCTGCTGCTGGGAGGCGCCTTCGGCGACCAGGCCTGGCGCCTGGCCGGAACCCTCATGGGGACCTACACCGGCGGCTCCCTCAACTTCGTCGGCGTGGGACGGGCCGTGGGGCTGGAGGAGAGCCTCTTCGCCGGCGCCACCGCCGCCGACAACCTGACCACGGCCCTCTGGCTGGCGGCGACCCTGGTCCTGCCCCTGTGGCTGGGCCGCTACTACCCTCCCTTGCCGGTGACGGCTGCCGGAGCGCCACCTGTCCCAGGCGGGGGCGCGCACGCGGTCGGCCGGAATGCGGCTGCTTCCCCCGGGTTGCCCGGTCGCCCCGCCCACGACGCCCACCCTTTCTTCGCCAGCGCGCCCCTCTCGGCGGCGCGCCTGGCGCTGCTGCTGGCGGTGGCCGGGGCCCTGGTGGCGGCCTCGGAGCTGCTCGCCTCGACGTGGGAGTGGATCCCGGCCATCGTCTGGCTCACCACCCTGGCCCTGCTGGCGGGGCACCTGGCCCCGGGGCTGGGATCCGGCTCGCTGCAGCTGGGCAACGCGGCGCTGCACCTCTTCTTCGTTGTCATCGGCATCCACTCCCGCGTGGCCGACATCCTGGAGGTCGGACTGACGGTCTTCTGGCTCACCCTCATGGTGGTCGGGGTCCATGGAGTGGTGGTGTTCGGCGGCGGGTGGCTGCTGCGCCTCGATGCAGGGAGCCTGGCGGTGGCCTCCCAGGCAGCCATCGGCGGCCCTTCCTCGGCGGTGGCGGTGGCGGTGGGGCGTGGCTGGCCGGGGCTGCTCCTGCCCGGTGTCCTGGTGGGGCTCCTGGGGTACGCCGCCGGCACCTACCTGGGGCTGGCGGTGGCCGCCCTGGCCCGCGCCTGGCTTTAGAGGGCTCCCCGATGGGCGACAGGCCGGCGGCTCGCCGCCTCCCGGCCCCGCGCCTCACGTGAGGCGGCTCCTCCCACCGTCACCTGCTAGGATGGCCCGTCGCCGCCGCGCGGCGCCAGGGAACGGGGACCATGGCAGGGAACGGCAAGGCCAAGCGCGTCTTCTCGGGGATCCAGCCCTCGGGGACGCTGCACCTGGGGAACTACCTGGGGGCCATCCAGCAGTGGGTCGCCCTGCAGGAGACCCGCACCAGCTTCATCTGCATTGTCGACCTGCATGCCATCACCGTGCCCCAGGATCCGGCGATCCTGGCGGGCCGGGTCCGGGACCTGGCCGCGGTCCTGCTGGCCGCCGGGATCGATCCACAGCGCACCACCCTCTTCGTCCAGAGCCACGTGCGGGCCCACGCGGAAGGGTCGTGGCTGCTGAGCTGCGTCACCCCCCTGGGCTGGCTGGAGCGGATGACCCAGTACAAGGACAAGGCCTCGCGCCAGGAGAGCGTCCTCACCGCCCTGCTCACCTACCCGGTGCTGCAGGCCGCCGACATCCTCCTGTACGACGCCAACGAGGTCCCGGTGGGCGAGGACCAGAAGCAGCACATCGAGCTGACCCGCGACATCGCCCAGCGCTTCAACCACCTCTACGGCGACACCTTCGTTCTTCCCCAGCCGGTGATCCGCAAGCAGGGGGCCCGCATCATGGGTCTGGACGACCCCCTGTCCAAGATGAGCAAGTCCGAGGCGGGCAAGGGGCACGCCGTGCTCCTCACCGACAGCGAGGAGACCATCCGGGCCACGCTCAAGCGCGCCACCACCGACTCGGGCCGGGAGATCCGGTTCAGCGATGATCCGGCCCGGGCTGGGGTCAACAACCTGCTCACCATCTACCAGCTCCTCACCGGCAAGGAGCCGGCGGAGGTGGAGTCCGACTTCGCCGACGCCCGGGGCTACGCCGACCTCAAGAGCCGCGTCGCCGACGTGGTGGCCGCGGCCGTCCGCCCCATCCGCGAGGCCCACGGCCGGTTCATGGCCGACCCGGCCGAGCTGGACCGCCTCCTGGCCGTGGGGGCGGAGCGGGCCCGGGCCGTGGCCGATCCCAAGGTCCGTCTGGTGAAGGAGCGGATGGGGATCGAGCCTCCGCCGGCACCGACTCGCCAGGAAAAATGAGGGCCGCCCACCCTTCCGGGTGGGCGGCCCTCCGGGCGAGGTCGCCGGGGGTCGACCTCAACGCACGCGGACCGTGCGCTTGAACTCCTCGTGCTCCTCCGGTACCGGACCGCATCCGGCCCGGCACCGCAAGCAGGATGCACCGGGGGTATTGAAGAATCCTTGAATGGATGCCCGGCCGGCCGGCCTGGGGCCGGCAAAGCAAGAAGAATCAGGAGGTTAGTGGAATCCCGCGGGATGGGCCGCGGGGGCCCCGCTCAGGGCTGCGCCAGGAGGGTCTGCAGGAAGCCCGCGGCTTCGAGGCGGGTCACCTTCCAGTTGGCCCGGAAGCGGGTCCCGTCAGGACCGGGGATCAGGTTGATCAGCCCGCGCTCCACCGCCACGGCCACGTACCCCTTCAGGGCGAAGGGGATCTGACTCTCGTCCTTGAGGCCCAGCGGCTCGCCGGCGCGTGCCGCCGCCTCCGCCCCGCGCCCCGCCGCCTTGACCAGCGCCACGGCGAAGTCCAGACGGACCACGTCCCGATCAGCCCCGAAGCCGCCACCGCTGTCGGGGTTCATCAGGCTCACCCGGGCCCGCGCCCCGGCGATGCTCTCCACGTAGGGGTGTGCGGGATGGGTTGCCGGCACGTCACTGAAGGTGGCCGCGGCCGGGATCCGCTGGGGCGCCCCGGCGGCCAGGGCCAGGGAGCGGGCCAGCTCACCCCGCGTGAGGCCGGAGGCAGGGTCGAAGAGGCTCCCGCGCCCCAGCATGAGGCGCCGGCTGACGGCGCCGGTGACCATGGCCCGCTCCGCTGCGGGGAGGCCGGCCACGTCGGTGTAGGCGGTCACCTCGGCCCCGGAGGTCTCACGGCGCAGCAGGAACGGCTGGTCCCCCACGGCGGTCCCGTCCTTGAAGAAGATGTCCAGATCCAGCTCCGCCGGCGGACTTCCCAGAAGGTGCACGCCTTCCACGCCACCGAACAGCGCCGCGCCCCGGGACGATTCTCCCCGCGCCAGCACCGCGCCGCCTGGTGTGCGGGCCACGGCGTCCAGGTCGCTCAGGGGGCCGTCCCAGGCCAGCGTCGCCTGCCAGGAGAGCGCTCCGGCTCCCGGCGCCGCCGCCACCCGCACCGTCCCGCCGGCCGGCAGGACCAGCGCCTCCTCCACGGCCGGCGCGTGGACCACACGGTAGGGCCGCTGGTCGAGCCAGGTGGCGTGGTGGGTGCCGAACGGCCGCGATTCGTCCAGGGCCTGGGTCAGCGCCGCCCAGGCATCCAGCCGGCCCGCCCCCACCTGGGAGCGGTCGTGCCGGAGCATGGGGGTGGCCGTGGCCTGCAGGAGGCGCTTGATGGCCTCCGGGCCCAGGGTGGGATCCATCTGGCGCAGCAGCGCC
>JBFGDW010000104.1:0-10402 GCA_041580435.1 Candidatus Polarisedimenticolia bacterium
AGATGGTGGTCACCGCCGAGGAGCTGGGGGCCGCGGGGATCGATCTCCCGGTGCTGGTGGGGGGCGCGGCGCTGACACGCTCGTTCACGCGGCGCCGCATCGCCCCTGCCTACCCGGGGCCCGTGGTGTACGCGCCCGACGCCATGAGCGGCCTGGATCTGGCCGGCCGCCTCATGGACGCCGGCAAGCGCGCCGCCCTGGAGTCGGATCTGGCCAAGGAGGCGGCTCGCTACGCCCGGCCGGAGGAGCCGGCGGCGGCCCCGGCCGGCCCGGACGTCCCGCCGGCGCCGCGGGTGGCGGCGGCGGACGATCTCCCCCGCCCCCCCGACCTGGAGCGCCACGTCCTGGCCCGCCTGAGCCTGGACGAGGTCTGGGGGTTCATCAACCCGGCCATGCTCTACAACAAGCACCTGGGGCTGAGGGGGCGCTTCCAGCGCCTCCTGGCCGCCGGCGACGAGAAGGCGCGCCTGGTGAAGGAGGCGGTGGACGCCGTCAAGGCCCAGGCCCGGGCCGGCGCCATGCGGGCCGCCGCCGTCTACCGCTTCTACGAGGCCGAGCCCGACGGCAACAGCATCCGGCTCTTCGAGGCGGGCGCTGGCGACCCCGCCGGCGTGCTGGTCTTTCCCCGGCAGACCCGGGGGGAGGGGCTGTGCCTGGCCGACTACGTGGCGCAGCCGGGGCCGGACGGGCGCCGCGACACCCTTTGCCTCATGGCCACCACCGCCGGCGCCGGCATCCGCGCCGAGACCGAGCGCCTCAAGGACGAGGGCAGCTACCTGCGCAGCCACGCGCTGGCGGCCCTGGCCCTGGAGACCGCCGAGGCGGGCATGGAGTGGCTGCATGCCCAGGTGCGCGGGCTGTGGGGCTTCCCCGACGATCCCGGCCGCTCCCTGGAGGATCTGTTCAAGACCCGCTACCGGGGGCGGCGCTACTCCTTTGGCTACCCCGCCTGCCCCGACCTGGAGCAGCAGCAGGTGCTCTTCCGGCTGCTGCGGCCCGAGGAGATCGGCGTCACCCTCACCGACGGCTTCATGATGGAGCCCGAGGCCTCGGTGAGCGCCATCGCCTTCCACCACCCCCAGGCGACGTACTTCTCGGTGCGGGCAGCGTCCTGACGCCGGTGCTGGCTCAGCGCCGGCGCAGGCGGACGAGCAGCGCCTCGGGGGCGCAGCGCAGGCGCAGGGGCAGGCCCGTGACCCCCAGGCCCCGGCTCACGATGACCTCGGCGCCGTTTGCGGCGTAGCGGCCGTCGTCCAGGGCGAAGCGGCTCATCTTCACAACGATAGGTAGGCCCGGCAGGCGCACCTGGCCGCCGTGGGTGTGGCCGGCCAGCACCAGGGAGACCCCCCGTGCCGCCGCGTCGAAGAGGACATCGGGGTTATGGGACAGGAGCACGGTGGGCGTCCTGTCGCCATCGAGGACGGCATCCAGGTCGGGCCGTCCCCAGTGCAGGTCGTCGATGCCGGCCAGCCGCAGGTGACGCCCGCCCCGCTCCAGGCGCACCGCCCGGTTGTGAAGCACCGGGATGCCGGCGGCCTCCAGGGCGCGGCGCAGCTCCTGCGGGCGCCCCGAGTAGTGATCATGGTTGCCCAGCACGGCGAAGACGCCCAGCGGCGCCCGCAGCGAGGCGAAGGCGCCGGCGGCGGGTGCGAACTCCTCGGGCCGGGCGGTGGTCAGATCGCCGGCCAGCAGGATGAGGTCAGGCGCCAGCGCCTGCAGCCGGCAGAACACCTCCGCCAGATCCGCCGGCGCCAGGAACGGGCCGGTGTGGATGTCGCTGATCAGGAGAACCGACACTCCCTCGAAGGAGGCCGGGAGGTCCCGCACCGGGGCCTCGGCGGTGGCCACGGTGAGTCCACGCCGGAGCTGCCAGCCGTAGACGCGGCGCAGGCCGGGGATCCAGGGGTGGACGTGGTTGCCCAGGAGGATGTTGATGCGCCGCTCCAGGTCCCGGATGGCGCGGGCCAGACGGCTGCTGCGCCGGGGCACCGGCCGCGCCGGCAGGGGCGGGCCCAGGGGGCGCCAGCGCAGGCCGGACACGGCTCCGGGGGCGGCGATTTCGCCGGGGGGCGGCGCGGCGGCTGCGCCGGGGCGCGGCCCTGCGGCGGGGCGGCCGCCGGCGGTGGTGGCGGGAGATGCGGGCATGGAGAGGACAATATGCCGCGAAGGCATGAAAAGCGCCAGCCCCCAGGGAGACCGACCCGGTTGTCAGCCGGCGAAGGGGAGGCGTGGCCCGGCGGCTGTGGCGCGGGCGTGGGCCGGGCGCGATGCGGCGCCGGGTGCGCGCGCCTCGTGATCCAGCAGCCAGCGCTTCACGTCAAGCCCGCCACCGTAGCCGGTGAGGCCGCCGTCGGCGCCCACCACCCGGTGGCAGGGGATCACCACCGCCACCGGGTTTCTACCGTTGGCCGACCCCACGGCGCGCACGGCCGCTGGCCGACCCACCCGGCGCGCCAGCTCGGCGTAGGAGATGGTGGCGCCGGGCGGGATGCGGCGCAGCTCCTCCCAGACCTCGCGCTGGAACGGGGTGCCGCCGGGGTCGGCGGCCACGCCATCCAGGGCCGTCCACTCCCCGGCCAGGTAGGCGTCCAGGGCACGCGCCGCCTCCTCGGCAGGCCCGCCCGCCTGCCAGGTGACGGCGCGGAAGCGGCGCTTCAGGTCCAGGCGCTGCGCCTCCCAGCGGGTGCCGAAGGCCACGGCGCACAGCCCGGCCGGTCCCCACACCACCACCAGCCGGCCGAAGGGGGCCTCGCGCCGGGCGCGCCAGAGGCGGATGGGATCCCGTGCCCGGCGCGGGCTCACGGCCCGGCCTGGGGCAGAGGCGCCACCTGCCTGAGCTGCTCCACCAGCTCGGACGGGTCGGTGGTGGGCAGGCGGCAGACGCCCAGCTTGCACACGTAGGCGGTCACCTTCCCCTCCTGGGCGATCTTCCCCTCCACCATGGGCAGGAGGGCGGCGTGGGGAGCCTGGGCCTTCCCCTGAGGGACCACCGCCAGCACCCTGCTGGGGAGGAAGAGCCGCCGCAGCGGATCGAGCAGCACGCCGGCGCTGGCTTTTGCCGACGGCGTCACCAGCACCACCTCGCGCACGTCGTCCAGCCGGAAGTCGAGTGCCAGCAGCATCTCCGAGAGGGCCGCCGGCGAGCCCTCCAGCGTGGCGCCGAAGGCGGCCAGCAGGCGGTCGGCGGCCGCCCGGTAGCGATCCTCGCCGATGAAGTGGGCCAGGCGCAGCAGGTTGAGGGCAGCCACCGAGTTGCCCGAAGGCTCGGCGCCGTCGTACCCCGGCTTCTCCCGGGCCAGCAGCTTCTCGTGGTCGTCGCTGGTGGTGAAGTAGCCGCCGGCGGGATCGGCGTAGTGGTCGTCCAGGATCGCCTGCAGGGCCACGGCCTCCCGCAGCCAGCGTGGGTCCGAACCGGCCTCGTACAGGTCCAGCAGCCCGCCGATGAGGAAGGCATAGTCCTCCAGGAAGGCGGGGTGCTCGGCGCGGCCGTCCTTGAAGGAGCGGTTGAGCCGCCCCCGGTCGTCGCGCATCCGCTCCAGGATGAAGCGGGCGGCTGCGGCGGCGGCCTCCACGTCCGCCGCCTCGTCCAGCGCCAGACCGGCCCGGGCGAAGGCGCCGATCATCAGGCCGTTCCAGGCGGCGAGGACCTTCTCGTCGCGCAGCGGCGCCGGCCGCGCCTTGCGCGCCTCGTAGAGGGCCTCCCGGGCGGCGTCCAGAAGCCGGCGCGCCTCCTCGGCGGGCACCTCCAGCTCGGCGGCGACCTCCTCCAGGGGGCGGGCCACGTGCAGGATGCTCCGCCCCTCGAAGTTGCCGCCGGCGGTGACGCCGTAGTGGGCCTTCACCAGGCGCGCCGCCACCGGATCCAGCACCGACTGGATCTCCTCGGGCGTCCAGGTGAAGAAGTACCCCTCCTCGGCGTGCCCGTCGGGGGTGCGGCTATCGGCATCGGTGGCGGAGTAGAAGGCCCCCTCCGGCGAGGTCATGTCCCGGCGCACGTAGCGCAGGATCTCCCGGGTGATGCGGGCGAAGGAGGGATCGCCGGTGGCCTGCCACGCCTCCAGGTAGGTCACCGCCAGCAGCGCGTTGTCGTAGAGCATCTTCTCGAAGTGGGGCACCAGCCAGCGGGCATCGGTGGCGTAGCGGTGGAACCCGCCGCCGGCCTGGTCGTACAGGCCGCCGGTGGCCATCTTGCGCAGGGTGAGGGTGGCCATCTCCAGGGCCTGGTCCTCGCCGGTGCGCCGGTCATAGCGGAGCAGGAAGCGCACCGGCAGGCTGGACGGGAACTTGGGCGCCCGGTTCAGCCCTCCGTCCACCGGATCGAAGTGGCCGGCGTAGAAGCCGAAGGCCCGGCGCAGGACGCCGGCGTCGGGCGGTGAGGAGGCCGGCGGATGCCCCCCCAGGCCGGCCTGGAGCGCCTCGACAAGCTGGGCCGCGGCCTGGGCCACCTTGTCGGGCTGCTCGTGGTAGACCCGGCTGAGCTGCTGCAGGATGGTGAGGAATCCCGTCCGCGCCCCCCGGTCGCCGTCCCGGGGCGGGAAGTACGTGCCGCCGAAGAACGGCTCCCGGTCGGGAGTGAGCCAGGCGTTGAGGGGCCACCCTCCCTGGCCGCCGCTCATCATCTGGACCGCCTGCATGTAGATGGCGTCCACGTCGGGACGCACCTCCCGGTCCACCTTGATGGGGATGTACAGCTCGTTCATGACCCGTGCGATCTCCGGGTCCTCGAACGACTCCTCCTCCATGACGTGGCACCAGTGGCACGTGGAGTAGCCGATGCTGAGCAGGACCGGGCGCTTGAGGCGGCGGGCGGCCTCGAACGCCTCGTCCCCCCACGGGAACCAGTTCACCGGGTTGTGGGCGTGCTGCTGCAGGTAGGGGCTGGAGGAGAGGAAGAGGCGGTTGGTGTAGAGAGGCGAGCCGTCCTCGCGCAGGTGGCGGGTGCGCGGCTCGTAGGCCGCACCCGCGGCGGCCAGGCGCTCCGCCAGATCACGGCGCAGCACCTCGCCGAGGGGGGGCGCGCCGGGGAGTGCCTCGGGGATCTTCGCCAGTGCCGCCGCCATCATCTCTCCCCCGTCCCCCGCCATGGGGACCGCCGCTTCCGCGGGCTCGCCGCCGCCCGGCGCCGCCGCCTGCCGCTGGGCCGTGCAGCCCGCCGCCAGCACCAGCCCCAGCAGGGCCGCCACGCTCCGGCGCCCCCGGCCAGGGCGGCCGTCACCCTGGAGGACTGAAGGCGCCACGCGGCTCTCCTGCCCCGGACGGGCCCGCACCGCCGGGTCCGGGGATCCTATTCCATCGCGCCGGGGCGTGCCGGGCCCTAGGTGAGGCGCCGTTCACGAGTCCCGGCGCATGGCGAGCCGCCGGGCCATGGCCTTGTTGCGCCGGCGCGGGACCACCTACAATGGCGCCGCCCCGTCCCCATCCAGACTCACGAGGAGATGAACATGCAGTCACGGACCCCGTCCTTCGTCCCGCGTCTCGCGGCGGCCCTGATCCTGGCCGGCTGCGCGGCCTGCGCCGACAGCACCGCACCCGAGCCGGCGGCGCCCGGCGGCGCGGCCGCCGCCTTCACCCCCGAGCAGATCGAGCAGGCGGAGGAGGCCATCCAGGAGGCCCGCATGAAGGAGTGGGTTCGGGACCTGAGCGCCGACGAGATGCAGGGACGCCTTCCCGGCACCGAGGGGGAGGAGCGCGCCACCGCCTACATCCTGGAGGCCTACCGGGCCGCGGGCCTCGTGCCGGCCAATGGCGACTCCTACTTCCAGCAGGTGCCCCTGGTGGGGATCACCGCGGACCCATCCATGACCCTCAAGGTCCGGGGCAAGGGGAAGCAGCGGGATCTGACCTACAAGACCGAGTTCATGGCGGTCACCACCCGGGAGCAGGAGGCGATCGACGCCTCCGGCGAGCTGGTCTTCGTGGGGTACGGCACCGTGGCCCCCGAGTTCAACTGGGATGACTACAAGGGCGCGGATGTCGCGGGGAAGGTCCTGGTCATGCTGGTGAACGACCCGCCCCTGGAGGATGCCTCCCGCTTCGGCGGCAAGGCCATGACCTACTACGGCCGCTGGACCTACAAGTACGAGATCGGCGCCGAGAAGGGGGCAGCCGGGGTGATCCTGGTCCATGAGACCGAGGCCGCCGGCTACCCCTGGGGTGTGGTGGCCGGGTCCTGGGCCGGCGAGCAGTTCGTTCCGGCCCGGGCCGATGCCGGCGCCAGCCGCCTCCCCTTCGAGTCGTGGGTGACCCACGAGACGGCGGCGAACCTGTTCCAGATGGCCGGCCTGGACCTGGCCGAGATGGAGGCGAAGGCCGCCCGGGACGACTTCACCCCGGTCCCCCTGGGGCTCACCGCGTCCCTGGCCTTCACCAACACCATGCGCCGGGTGGAGTCGCGCAACGTGGCTGGCCTGCTGCCCGGCGGCGACCTGGCCAACGAGTGGATCATCTACACGGCCCACTGGGATCACCTGGGCGTCTCGGACCCGGTGGACGGCGACGCCATCTACAACGGCGCCTTCGACAACGCCACCGGCGTGGCCTCGCTGCTGGCCATCGCCCACGCCTACGCCGCCCTGCCGGCGCCGCCGCGGCGCTCCATCCTGTTCCTGGCGGTCACCGCCGAGGAGCAGGGGCTCATCGGCTCGTACCACTACGCCGCCAACCCGCTGCATCCCCTGGCCCGGACCGCCGCCCTCATCAACATGGACGGCATGAATGTCCACGGCCGTACCGAGGACGTCATCGTCATCGGCCTGGGGAACACCACCCTGGACGACCTGGTCCAGGAGGTGGCGGCGGGCCAGGGGCGGCGGGTGACGCCGGACATGGAGCCCGAGAAGGGGTTCTACTACCGCTCGGACCAGTTCCCCTTCGCCAAGAAGGGGGTGCCGGCCCTCTACACCGATCACGGCATCCACTACGTGGGGCGGCCCGAAGGCTGGGGGATGGAGCAGAACGCCGCCTACACCCGGGAGAACTACCACAAGCCGTCGGACGAGTTCGATCCGGAGTGGGACTTCTCCGGCATGGTGGAGGACACCCGCCTGCTGTTCCAGGTGGGGCTGAGGGCGGCCCAGGACGACGCCATGCCGCGCTGGAAGGACGGCACCGAGTTCAAGGCGGTGCGCGAGCAGTCCCTGGCTGCCACCGGGAGCCGGTGACGGGCGGCGACCTCATCTACCTGGATCACAACGCCACCACGCCGGTGGCGCCGGAGGTGGCCCGGGCCGTGGCCGCCGCCGTGGAGACGGTCTGGGGCAACCCCTCCAGCGAGCACCCGCCCGGGCGCGCCGCCCGGGCGGCTCTGGAGCAGGCCCGGGGACAGGTGGCGGGGCTGCTGGGATGCGCTCCGGCGGAGATCGTCTTCACCTCCGGCGGAACCGAGGCCAACAACCTGGCGCTGCTGGGGGCCGCCCGGGTGCGCCGGGAGCGCGGACGGCGGGTGGTCATCTCGGCGGTGGAGCACCCGGCGGTGGAGGCGCCGGCCGCGGCCCTGGAGCGCGAGGGGTTCACCGTGACCCGCGTCCCGGTGGGGGCCGATGGGCGGGTGGAAGCCGCGGCGTTCATGGCCGCCCTCACTCCCGACACCGCCGTGGCCAGCCTCATGCATGCCAACAACGAGACCGGCGCCCTGCAGCCGGTGGCCCAGGTGGCGGCGGCGGCCCGCCGCCTCGGCATCCCCCTGCACACCGACGCCGCCCAGTCGGCGGGGAAGATCCCGGTGCAGGTGGAGGCACTGGGCGTGGACCTGCTCACGGTGGCGGGCCACAAGCTCTACGCCCCCAAGGGGGTCGGCGCCCTCTACGTGCGGGCCGGGACCGAGCTGGCGCCGGTGCTGTTCGGGGCGCCCCAGGAGGGGGGCCGGCGGCCCGGCACCGAGAACCTCCCGGGGATCGCCGGCCTGGGTGTCGCCTGCTCCCTGGCGGCGGCGGAGATCACACAGCGGGCGCGCCACGCCCGGGAGCTGACCGCGCGCCTGTGGACCGCCCTGGCCGCCGCGGTCCCGGGCCTGGAGCTCAACGGCCCGGCCGACCCGGACCGGCGCCTCCCCAACACCCTCAATGTCTCGGTCCCCCGGGTGCCGGCCCCGGAGCTGGTGGCGGCCCTGCCCGGCGTGGCTCTCTCCGCCGGAGCGGCCTGCCACAGCGGGGCGACGACCCCCTCGGCGGTCCTGCTGGCCATGGGGATCGACCCGCAGCGGGCGGCCTGCGCGGTGCGGATGAGCACCGGCCGGGACAGCACCCCCGGGCAGATGGACGCCGCCGCGGCGGCCATCGGTGAAGCCGCCCGGCGCCTGGGCGCCCGGCGATAAACCCCTGAAACATCCACACTTCCGCTTGACGCCCCGGGGGCATCGCTGTACGATTGCGGCGATGCAGCATCCACCCTACGACCGGCCGACCCCGACCGCGCGCCGCCCCGGCGGCGGCGCCGGGGGTGGCGCCGCGAGGCGCCGCCCCGGTCCGGCCCTGACCCAGATCGACGGAGACTTTCATGGACACCCTCACCCTGATCGGCGTCATCGCCGGATCAGGCCTGGGGGGGATCCTCGTGGGCTTTCTCACCAACAGCTTCCTGGGGCAGCGCTCGCTGGCGCGGGCCCGCGCGGAAGCCACAGAGATCCTTCGCCAGGCTCAGCAGGACGCCGAGCGCCGGCAGCAGGAGGCCGGGCTCGCCATGCGCGAGGAGCTCCAGAAGGCGCGACAGCGCGCTGAGACGGAGTTCCAGAAGAGACAGTCCAGCCTCTCCCGCCGCCAGTCGGAGGTCTCCGACAAGGAGCGCCGCCTGCAGGCGCGCCAGCGGCAGATCCAGCAGAAGGAGGATGACCTGGGCGGCCGGCTTCAGTCAGCCGCCGACCGGCAGGCCGAGCTGGAGCAGCGCCGGCAGGAGCTTGACCAGCTGGTGGAGGCGGAGAATACCCGGCTGGAGGAGCTGGCCGGCGTCGGCCGGGACGAGGCCCGGGCGCTCCTCATGGAGAACCTGCGCAAGGAGACCCGCCTGGAGGCGGCGCGCCTGGTGCGGCAGATGCGCGAGGATGTCCAGCGCCAGGCGGAGCAGGACGCCCAGAAGATCATCGCCCTGGCGGTGGAGCGCAGCGCCTCCGAGTTCTCCACGTCCCGCACCACCTCCAACGTCTCCCTCGCCGACGAGAAGCTCAAGGGGCGGCTCATCGGCCACGAGGGGAAGAACATCAAGGCGTTCGAGGCGGCCACGGGCCTGCAGCTCATCGTGGACGACACCCCCAACCAGGTGACGCTGTCCGGGTTCCATCCCATCAAGCGGGAGGTGGCCAAGCTCACCCTGGAGAAGCTGGTCAAGGACGGCAACATCCACCCGCGGCGCATCGACGAGACGGTGCGCAAGATGCGCAAGCGCACCAACAACATCATGCGCCGCGCCGCCGAGGACGCCCTCAAGGAGCTCAAGATCAAGCGCGTCCACCCCGAGATGGTCACCCTCCTGGGCCGGCTGCGCTACCGCACCTCCTACGGCCAGAACGTGCTGGAGCACAGCAAGGAGGTGGCCTACCTCACCGGGATCATGGCCGCCGAGCTGGGCCTGGACGAGCGGCTGGCCCGGCGGGCCGGCCTGTTCCACGACATCGGCAAGGCCATCGACTACGAGCGTGAGGGGACCCACCCGGAGATCGGCGAGGAGGTGGCGCGCCGCTTCGACGAGCCGGACGTGGTGGTGAACGCCATCGCCTCCCACCACGAGGACTGCGAGGTGATCTCCCCCATCTCGGTGCTGGTGGCCGCCGCCGACGCCCTGTCCGGGGCGCGCCCCGGGGCCCGGCGCCGCACCCTGGCCGACTACATCCGGCGGGTGGAGAAGCTGGAAGGGATTGCCCGCTCCTTCGAAGGCGTGGCCGAGTCGTACGCCATCCAGGCCGGGCGGGAGCTGCGGGTCATCGCCCGCCACGACCGGCTCTCCGACGAGGAGTCGGCGCTGCTGGCCAGCGACATCGCCCACCGCATCGAGGCGGAGGTGGACTATCCCGGCCGCATCAAGGTGACCGTCATCCGGGAGATGTGGGCCACCGGCGTCGCCCGCTGAGGCAGGCGGGCCGGTGGGAGACAGCGGCGGCCTGGAAGGGGCGGACCTTCACGCGCACTCCCGCTTCTCCGACGGGCTGGAGGCCCCTGCCGCGGTGGTGGCCCAGGCCGCTGCGGCCGGTCTGGCGGCCCTGGCCCTCACCGACCACGACAACCTGGGCGGCCTGGAGGAGGCCGCGGCCGCGGCCGCCCGCCACCGCCTGCGCCTGATCCCCGGCGTGGAGATCTCCTGCCGGGCCGGGCGCCAGGAGGTCCACCTGCTGGTCTGGTTCGTGGACCCCGGGCATAAGCCTCTCCAGGCGGCGCTGGCCCGCCTGCAGGGGGCGCGTGAGCGGCGCCTGGCCGCC
>JBFGDW010000105.1:0-10393 GCA_041580435.1 Candidatus Polarisedimenticolia bacterium
CCGTGCACGCAACGCCCCCCGGCCTCCCGCCGGAATGGGATCAGGGCCGCGGCCAGCTCCGCCCCCCACAGGGCGGCGGCCCGGCCCGCCCGATCCTCCCCTGGTGGCACGTCCAGCGTCTCGCGGCCGTCGCTGCGGAAGCGGAAGGCGATGGCGGGACGGGCCAGGATCTCCGGCAGCAGCGCTTCGGAGATCCGGGCCAGCTCCGCCGCCGGCGAGCGGAGGAACTTGCGCCGCGCGGGGGTGTTGAAGAAGAGATCGTCCACCGTCACCGTGGTCCCGCGGGCGCGGGCCGCCGGCTCGCTCCCCAGCACCCGCCCGCCCTCGACGCGCACCCGGACGCCTGATTCGCCATCCGAGGTGAGCAGCTCCAGGCGGGACACGGCGGCCACCGAGGGGAGGGCCTCGCCCCGGAAGCCCAGGGTCGACGCCCGGGACAGGTCCTCCAGGGAGCGGATCTTGGAGGTGGCGTGGCGGCGCAGGGCCAGCACGGCGTCCTCCGGCCCCATCCCCTCGCCGTCGTCAGCCACCCGCAGCCGCTGCAGGCCACCCCTCACCGCCTCCACCTCGATGCGGCGCGCACCGGCGTCCAGGGCGTTCTCCACCAGCTCCCGGGCCACGGAGGCAGGCCGCTCCACCACCTCGCCGGCGGCGATGCGATCGGCTTCCTCGGGCGGCAGGATCTGGATCCGGCTCACAGGCCGGGAGGTTAACACGGCGGCCGGCGCGCGCCGCAGGTGTTAAAATGAGGCCCGGCCTCGGGCCGGAACGGGGAGCCTCGCCGCATGGTCAAGATCAAGAAAGGCCTCCTGGGGGAGCTGGACGCCCTTCATCAGCGGATGGAGCGCATGATGGAGTCGGTGCTCCACCGCCATGGAGGCTCCACCCAGCAGCCCGACTGGTGCCCTGCCGCCGATCTGTACGAGACCGAGGCGGAGGTGGTGGTGGTCCTGGAGGTGGCCGGGGTGGATGCCCGTTCCCTTGACGTGACCCTGGAGGACACGGTGCTCCGCGTGCAGGGCCGGCGGATCGAGGTCATGCCCCGGAGGGGCTGCGTCGCCCTGCACCAGATGGAGATCGAGTACGGCCCCTTCGAGCGCCTCTTCACCGTTCCCCGGAACCTGGAGGGCGATGCGGCCGAGGCCCGGCTGGACAACGGCTTCCTGGAGATCCGCATTCCCAAGGCCCGGGGCACCGCCGCCGGACCGGGCCGCGTGGAGATCGAGACCGAATGATCGAGGACGAGCCCGGACCGCCGCCGAGGGAGGAAGGCGCCGTGGCCACCGCCGAGCCCGAGGAGGCCGCTCCCGCCAGCGAGGAGGAGGCCGCCGAGGAGACCATCCCGTCCGAGCTGGCCATCCTCCCCCTCAAGGACACGGTCATCTACCCTGGCATGTCCGTCCCCCTGGTGGTGGGACGGCCCGCCAGCCGCCGCCTGGTGGACGCGGTCATCCTGGACACGCGGCTCCTGGGCCTGGTGATGCAGAGGGACAGCACCACCGAGGAGCCGCGTCCCGAGGACCTGTACGAGGTGGGCACCGCGGCCCAGATCATCAAGCTGCTGAAGTTCCCCGACGGCAATCTCCGGGTCATCGTGAAGGGAATGCACCGGATCCGGGTGCAGCGCTACACCGCCACCGAGCCCTTCCTGCGCGCCCGCACCGAGATCCTCCACGACGCGCTGCGCCCCGGCCTGGAGATCGACGCGCTGGTCAAGAACATCACCAACCTGCTCCAGAAGATGTTCAGCCTCATGCCCATGGTCCCCGAGGAGTTCTCCACCATGCTGCTCAACGTGGAGGATCCGGGCCGCCTGGCCGACGCCGTGGCCGCCGTGCTCCTCAAGGATTCAGAGCGCAAGCAGGAGGTGCTCCAGACCCTGGACGTTCGCAAGCGGCTGGAGATGGTCACCCGGCTCCTGTCCCAGGAGATCGAGGTGGTGGAGCTGGGGACGAAGATCCAGCAAGAGGTCCAGGAGGAGATGGGCAAGACCCAGAAGGACTACATCCTCCGCCAGCAGCTCAAGGCCATCCAGAAGGAGCTGGGAGAGGAGGACGAGGCCACCGCCCTGGTCCGGGAGCTGGAGGAGAAGATCGAGGCGGCGGGCATGCCCGAGGAGGCGGAGCAGGAGGCCCGGCGGGAGCTCAACCGCCTGCGGGTGATGCCGGCGGCCGCCGCCGAGCACACCGTGGCCCGCACCTTCCTGGAGTGGATGGTGGACCTGCCCTGGTCCAGCTCCACCGAGGACAAGATCGAGGTCAAGCGGGCGGCCCGCGTCCTGGACGAGGACCACTACGACCTGGAGAAGATCAAGGAGCGCATCCTGGAGTACCTGGCGGTGCGCAAGCTCAAGGCGGACATGAAGGGGCCCATCCTCTGCTTCGCCGGCCCTCCGGGCACCGGGAAGACATCTCTGGGCAAGTCCATCGCCCGGGCCATGGGACGCAAGTTCCACCGCATGTCCCTGGGGGGCGTGCGGGACGAGGCCGAGATCCGCGGGCACCGTCGCACTTACATCGGCGCCCTCCCCGGCCGGATCATCCAGGCCCTGCGCAAGGTCAAGACCAACAATCCGGTCATCATGCTGGACGAGATTGACAAGCTGGGAGCGGACTTCCGCGGCGATCCCTCCTCTGCCCTCCTGGAGGTCCTGGATCCGGAGCAGAACAGCAGCTTCAACGATCATTACCTGGGTGTGGCCTTTGACCTGTCTCGAGTACTGTTCATCGCCACGGCCAACGTCCTGGACACCATCCCGGGCCCCCTGCGGGATCGCATGGAGATCCTGCGCCTGGCTGGCTACACCCAGGAGGAGAAGGTCCACATCGCCCGCAAGTACCTGGTCCCGCGGCAGCTGGCCGAGCACGGCCTGAAGCCCGACGACCTGGGCTTCCGGAAGGAGGCCCTGGAGACCATCATCGCCAGCTACACCCGGGAGGCCGGCGTGCGCAACCTGGAGCGCGCCGTGGGGACGGTGGCCCGGAAGGTGGCCCGTCGCATCGCCGAGAAGGATCGTCGGCGGAAGGTGATGGTGAAGGCCGGCGACGTGGCCGGGTTCCTGGGACCGGTCCAGTTCGAGAGCGAGGTGGCGGAGCGGACCTCGGCAGCCGGGGTGGCCACCGGCCTGGCCTGGACCTCCACGGGAGGCGACATCCTATTCATCGAGTCAACCCGCATGCCAGGCTCCAAGAGCCTCACCCTCACCGGGCAGCTGGGCAACGTCATGAAGGAGTCGGCCCGGACGGCGCTGTCGGTGGTTCGCAACCGGAGCGAGGACCTGGAGATCCCCGCCGGTTTCTTCCAGGAGACCGATCTGCACCTCCACGTTCCCGCCGGAGCCATCCCCAAGGACGGCCCCTCGGCCGGCGTGGCCATGGCCACCTCCCTGGCCTCCCTCCTCACCGGGCGCCCGGTGCGCTCCAGCGTGGCCATGACCGGTGAGATCACCCTCCGGGGCAAGATCCTCCCTGTGGGCGGCATCAAGGAGAAGGTGCTGGCAGCCCACCGGGCCGGAATCGAGACGGTGATCCTGCCCGCCCGCAACGAGAAGGATCTGCAGGACATCCCCGAGGAGGTCCGGAAGCGCCTGCGCTTCGTGCTGGCCCAGGAGATCGAGCAGGTCTGGGCGGCGGCGCTGGAGAAGCAGCCTGGCCAGGGAGGCGGCCGCCGCGCCCGGCCCCGCGCGGCCCGGCGCGCCACCAAGGCGTCCTCCCGGCGGCGCAGCGATCCGGCGGCCGCGTCCGGGCAGCCAGGCCGCTAGCTCAGCCGGCGGAGGCGGGGCGCAGCTCCCGCACCACCGCCAGGATCTCGTCCTCCTCCAGCACCCTGTTCCCCTCCTTGGCCCGCCGCAGCACCGCCTGGCACACCTGGTCGCTCAGGGGCAGGCCGCGGCTCTGGAGCCAGTACTGGACATTGGACATGCCGCTCATGTGGGAGATCTCGATCTCCTGGCGCCGCCCCACCATGCCGGCCGGGACCCCCGAGTAGACCACGTCGGCCAGCCGCCGGTCCCCCTTGCGCTCGCCCTTGATGACCGCCGCGGCATGGACGCCGGTGGCCGTGCGGAAGGCGTCGCGCCCCACCACGGGGTAGTTGTAAGGGATGGGGACGCGGCAGGCGCGGGAGACCGCCTGGCAGTAATCGGTGAGGGCGCCCAGATCCTGGTGAATCACCCCCATGAGCCTCAGGTTGACCAGGAGCTGATCCATGGGGGCGTTCCCCACCCGCTCGCCGATCCCCAGGCCGCAGCCATGGATGCGGTGGGCCCCGGCCTCGTAGGCGGCCAGCGTCACCGGGATGGAGAGGCCGCGGTCGTTGTGGCCGTGCCAGTCCACCAGAACCGGTGCGCCGCTGCGCTCCACCAGCTCCAGGGCCCACTCCACCAGGCGCCTGGCGCCGTCGGGGGTGGCGTGGCCCACCGTGTCGCACAGGCAGATCCGGTAGGCCCCCTTGTCGATGGCGCGGCGGTAGAGGTCGTCCAGCGTCCCGGGCCGGGCCCGGGTGGTGTCCTCGGTCACCAGGCAGGCGGGGATCCCCGCCTTGACGGCGTGCTCGATGGACTCCTCCACGCAGCGCCGCATCATGGGCAGGTCCCAGTCCTCCACGAACTGCCGGATGGGAGAGCTGCCGATGAAGGCCATCACCTCCAGCGGGATGCCCACCTCCTGGGAGATGCGCACCACCGGCTCCACGTCGGCCACCAGGGTACGGGCGGCGCACGATCCCTTGATGGCGAGCTTCTCGTCCCGGATGGTCTCGGCCAGGGCGGCGACGTCGGCGGCGGCGCGGGGGCCGGCTCCCGGCAGCCCGATGTCGGCCCACTGGATCCCCAGACGGTCCATGAGGCGGAGAAGCTGCTTCTTGTCCTCCACGTCCGGGTCGGTCACCGACGGGGACTGGATGCCATCCCGCAGGGACTCGTCGTACAGCTCCACGGGGCGCCGGGACGGCGCCTGGGGTCCGTCGGTGTTCCAGTCGTGGAGGAGATCCTCCGTTTCCGGGTCCTGGCCTGGTCTGCTCATCGTGTCCTCCGGAGGCCGTTCCATGTTACCACCTGCCCCCGGCGGGCAGCCGCCGCGTGGGCCGTGAATCACCCGTGGCCGGGCGGGACGTCCTCCGGCGACGGGATCACCGTGCCCCGGCGCATCTCGAACCGCCACTTCCAGATGGTGTAGATGGCCGGATAGACCAGGAGCTCGGCCAAGAACGACGTGGCCAGACCTCCCACCATGGGGGCGGCGATGCGCTTCATCACGTCGGCGCCGGTTCCGGTGCTCCACATGATGGGGAGCAGGCCCGTGAAGGTGGTGGCCACCGTCATGAGCTTGGGGCGCACCCGCTGCACCGCGCCATGGAGCACGGCCTCCCGGAGATCCTCGAAGGTGCGCATCTTGCCTTCCCGGACGCGCTGGGCGTAGGCCAGGTCAAGATACAGGAACATGAACACCCCGGTCTCGGCGTCCACGCCCAGCAAGGCGATGATCCCCACCCAGACCGCCACGCTCATGTTGTAGTCCAGCAGGTAGAGGAGCCACAGGGCGCCGATGGCGGACAGGGGCACTGTCAGCAAGATGATGAGGGTCTTCACCGTGGAGCGGGTGTTCATGTACAGGAGCAGGAAGATGATGAACAGGGTCAGGGGCAGCATGATGGCCAGCCGCTCCTGGGCCCGCTGCATGTACTCGTACTGGCCGGACCAGACCAGGGCGTAGCCCGCCGGCAGGCTCAGGCCCTCCGCCACCGCCGCCTTGGCCTCCTCCACGTAGCTGCCGATGTCCCTGCTGCGGGTGTCCATGTCCACGTAGACGTAGCCCGAGAGCATCCCGTTCTCGTTCCGGATCATCCCCGGGCCCAGGGAGATCTTGATCTGGGCCAGCTGGCCCAGGGGTACCTGGGGGCCGGCGGGGGTCGGCACGATGACCGCCTCCAGATCGGCGAGATCGTCCCGGCGCTCCCGCCCGTAGCGCACGTTCACCGGATAGCGCTCCCGGCCCTCCACCGTGGTGGTGACGTTCTCGCCGCCGATGGCGGACATGATCACCATGTGCACGTCGGCCACGGTGAGGCCGTAGCGGGCCAGCTCGCTCCGGCGCGGCTCGATGTCCACGAAGTAGCCGCCGGCGGTGCGCTCGGCGTAGATGCTCCGCGTCCCGGGCAGGTCCTTGAGGATCATCTCGATGTGGCTCCCCAGCTCCTCGATGCGCTGGATGTCCGGACCCAGGACCTTGATGCCGATGGGGGTGCGCACCCCCGTGCTGAGCATGTCGATGCGCGCCTTGATGGGCATGGTCCAGGCGTTGGTGACTCCGGGATAGCGCATGGCGCCGTCCATCTGGTTGATGAGATCGTCCCAGCTGATGCGGTCGGGCCAGAGGGCGCGGAAGGGCGCCTGGAGCCAGTCTGGAAGATCCGAGTACCAGCGCTCCACGGTGCGCCATTCCGACTCGGGCTTGAGGATCACCGTGGTCTCCACCATGGACAGGGGCGCCGGGTCCGTGGACGTCTCGGCCCGGCCAGCCTTGCCGAACACCCGCTCCACCTCGGGGAACTGGCTCAGGACCCGGTCCTGGTGCTGGAGGAGCTGGGTGGCCTTCTCCACCGAGAGTCCCGGGAGGGTGGTGGGCATATACAGGATGCTCCCCTCGTTGAGGGGCGGCATGAACTCGGAGCCCAGACGGAAGTAGATGGGGGCGGAGGCTGCCACCGCCAGCAATGCCAGCACGATGACCGTCTTGGGGAAGCGGATGACCAGGAGGGTCACGGGAGTGTAGATCCGGTGCAGGAAGCGGCTGATGGGGTGCTCCGCCTCGCTGTAGATCCGCCCCACCAGCAGGCCGTTGGCCAGCCCCCGGAGAATACGCGGGCGGAAGGTGAACCGATCCCGCCGGAGGAGCAGGGTCATGAGGGCGGGAGTGAGGGTGATGGCCAGGACGGCGGCCAGGGCCATGGACAGGTTCTTGGTGTAGGCCAGGGGCTTGAACAGGCGCCCCTCCTGCCCGGCCAGGGTGAAGACCGGCATGAACGAGACGGCGATGACCAGCAGGGAGTAGAACGAGGGCGGCCCCACCTCCTTGACCGCGCTGATGAGGGCCTCCCGGTAGTCCCCCTTGCGGCCGCCGGCCTCCCAGGCCTCCAGCTTCTTGTGGGCGTTCTCGATGACCACGATGGCGGCGTCCACCATGGCGCCGATGGCCACGGCGATGCCCCCCAGGGACATGATGTTGGAGCCGATCCCCATGAGGTGCATGGGGATGAAGGAGAGCAGGACGGCCACCGGCAGCGTCACGATGGGGATGGCGGCGCTGGTGAGGTGGAGCAGGAAGATCAGGATCACGATGCTCACCACGATCATCTCCACGGTGAGCTCGTGGGTCAGGGTCTCGATGGACCGCAGGATCAGATCGGACCGGTCGTAGGTGGTCACGATCTCCACGCCTGGAGGCAGCGAGGGCCCGATCTCCTCCAGGCGGGCCTTGACGCGCTCGATGACCGTGAGGGCATTCTCGCCGTAGCGCATCACCACCACGCCCCCCACCGTTTCTCCCCGCCCGTCCAGCTCGGCCACGCCCCGGCGCATCTCGGGCCCCAGCGACACCGACCCGAGCTGGCGGATGAGGATGGGGGTGCCCTGGCCATCGGTTCCCACCGCCACCTCCTCGATGTCGGCCAGGGTGCGGATGTACCCCCGGCCGCGGACCATGTACTCGGTCTCGGTGAACTCCATGAGGCGGCCGCCCACCTCGTTGTTGCTGTCCCTGAGCGCCTGCACCACCTGGGTGATGGGCACGTCGTAGGCTCGCAGGGACTCCGGGTCCAGCACCACCTGGTACTGGCGCACGAAGCCACCCACGCTGGCCACCTCGGCCACGCCGGGCACCGACTGGAGCCAGTAGCGCAGGTACCAGTCCTGGAAGGAGCGGAGATCGGCCAGGCTGTGGGTCCCTGTCTCATCCACCAGGGCATACTGGTAGACCCAGCCCACGCCGCTGGCGTCGGGCCCCAGCTCGGTCTGCACCCCCTCCGGGAGGCGGGGCATGATCTTGCTCAGGTACTCCAGGGTGCGGCTTCGCGCCCAGTAGATGTCGGTGCCGTCCTCGAAGATGATGTAGACGTAGGAGTAGCCAAAGTCGGAGAAGCCGCGGATGTCCTTGACCCGGGGCGCTCCCAGGAGGGCGGTGACGATGGGGTAGGTCACCTGGTCCTCCATGATGTCCGGGCTGCGGTCCCACCGCGAGTAGACGATCACCTGGGTGTCCGAGAGATCCGGGAGGGCGTCCAGTGGAATGGAGCGAAGGGAGGTGAGGGCCACGAAGCAGGCCGCCCCCACCACCATCAGGACCAGAACCCGGTTCCGGGCGCAGAAATCGATGATCCGTTCGATCACGTGCTCCTCACGGGCCATGGGCGTGGCCCGGCGTGCCGGACCCGGATCCCATGGCGGCCAGGGCCGCCTTGAGGCGGCTCTCCGAATCGATGAGGAAGTTCCCCGACGTCACGACCATCTCCCCCTCGATGAGCCCTTCCCGGACCTCGGTGTGATCCCGGGTGCGCACGCCGGTCAACAGCTCCCGCGGCTCGAAGGTCCCATCCCCCCGGCTCACGAAGGCGATCTTGCGCTCCCCCGTGTCCAGGACCGCCTCGTTGGGCACCGCCACCACCTCCCCTCCGGCAGCGCCGTGGAAGCGCACGCGGGCGTACATCTCCGGCCGCAGCGCGCCATCGGGATTGGGGACCACGAGGCGGACGCGCACCGTGCGCGTGGCCGGATCCAGGTAGGGATAGATGTGGTCCACCTTGGCGTCCAGCGACCGGCCGGGCAGATAGGAGATCGCCACCTCGGCCCTCTGGCCCCGCTGCAGGCTCGTCGCCTGGGACTCGTACACCTCGGCCAGGATCCAGACCCGCGAGAGATCCGCCACGCGGAACAGGTTCTGGCCCGGAGCGATGGCCATTCCCTCCAGCGCGTTCTTCTCCACCACGTAGCCTCCCACCGGCGAGTCCAGCGTCAGCCGCCGGGCCAGGGTGCCCCGCTCCTCCAGGGCCTGGATGGCGGCCTGGGGGATGTCCCAGAGGGCGAGACGCCGGCGGGCGTCCTCCACCAGGCCCCGGGCCTGGGCCACGGCCCCGGGCCGGGCGCCGGCGGCCTCCAGCCGGGCCAGGTTGTCCCGGGCCAGGAGCAGCTCTTCCTGGGTGGCCACCAGCTCGGGGCTGTAGATGTCCAGGAGGGGCTGGCCACGGCGGACCGCCTGCCCCGTGCGGTCCACGTGCAGCGCCTCGATCCAGCCGGCCACCTTGGCATTGATGGTGCTCAGCCGGGTCTCGTCGTAGTCCACGCGCCCCACCGCGTCCACCACCTGGGAGAGGGCCATGCGGCGCACCGGCTCGGTCCGCACGCCGATGGACTGCTGCTTGCGGGTGGGGATGTTCACCGTGCTGTAACCGGACACCGGAGCGGCGCCGTGGCCGGCGTGGCCACCGGCCGGCGGCTCCTCCTGCTCCACCGGGACCAGGCGCATGCTACAGATGGGACAGTCGCCTGGCGTGTCCTTCACGTAGGTGGGGTGCATGGGGCAGTGGAAGCGCGCCTCGGCCGGGTCCGGCTCGGGCGGCGCGCTCTCCACAGCTTCTTGCTCCTCTTCCACCGGGACCAGGCGCATGCCGCAGATGGGGCAATCTCCCGGCGTGTCCTTCACGTAGGTGGGGTGCATGGGGCAGTGGAAGCGCGCGCGCTGCGGCGCCTGGGCGCCCTCGGCCTGGCCGCCCGCCCCTTCTCCCGGCGGGCGGGAGCCAACCCACAGGAAGGCTGCCGCCCCCAGGAGTCCGACGGCGAGGATCAGGATCACGATGAGGACCGCGCGCTTCATGGTTGCCTCCCGCTGGCCACCCGGACCGAGGCGCCCAGGGAGTCCAGCTCCTGGCCCACGGCCCGGGCCAGCGCCGCCGCCGCCTTCCCCTGCTCACCGAGGGCGATGCTCTCGGCCAGGCGCAGGGTCAGCAGCGCGCGCTCGCTGTCCAGCACGGATAGAAAGTCCATCCCACCGCTCCGGTAACCGACCTCGGCCGCCTGCAGGGAAGCCTCGGCCTGGGGAATGAGGGTGGATGCGTACAGGTGCAGGAGGTTCTGCTGCAGCCGCAGCGTGGCCAGGGCGGCCCGTGCCTGGGCCTCGGCCTCGTTGGCCCGATCCTGGCGGCGGCTCTCGGCCGCCGCGGTGGCGGCGCGGGCCTCCCGCACGCCGGCCCTGAGCTTGCCGCGCCACACCGGCAGCGTCACGCCCACGGTGATCATGTAGGCGTCCTGGCCGGGGTCGGGCGCCATGGGATTGGCCGACGTCCCGATCTGGTTCCACTGGGCGGCCACGCGGAAGTCCGGGTAGAAGTCGCGCCGCATCAGGTC
>JBFGDW010000106.1:0-10316 GCA_041580435.1 Candidatus Polarisedimenticolia bacterium
GAGGCATGCGGTGGACGGAAGTCTCCACCACCGGGCTCGGCACATCGCCCCGGACGGCGTAGAACTCTACGCGCACGCTCCGGTCAAGGACGAGAGGCTCCTGGTAGTCCGTCCAGCCGGCCGGAGACGGTTCCGAGCCTTCGTGATGAACGCGGTAGCGGAGGGTGGTCTCAGGCAGCGCGCTGACCAGCCGCACCGTGGTCCGCTCGCGAAAGACGCGATCGCTCACCTCGGCGTAGGGGGCGGAGAGCACCGTGCCGGCCGCGGAGAGCTCTCCGAAGCGGCCCGGGCGGTCATCCTCTCCCCTGCCCCAGGTCGCCGAGGGCTTGCGGGCGAGTGTCAGCTCCAGCTTGCCGCTCTCCAGGATCTCGGCGTGGCGGACGAAGCTGCGGGTGACCTCGTCATCCCCGATCCTGAGCGCCGCCACGTAGCGCCGCGCTCCGGACGGGCCTCCCACCGTCCCGCCCGCGCCTGACGCGCCGATACGCAGTGAGCGCCCCCCACCAAGATCCACCACGACGCGGTCGAACAGCGGCGGCGCCACCAGGTACTCATCCGAGCAGGGGGTGACGGGAAACAGGCCTATGGCCGCCAGCACGTACCAGCTGGACATCTGCCCGCAGTCGTCATTCCCCGACAGGCCATCCGGTCCATCCCCGTACAGCGTCTCCAGGATCTGGTGGACCCGCTCCGCGCTCCGGTCCGGCCGGCCGGCATGGTGGTACAGCCAGGCCACGTGGTGGCTGGGCTCGTTGCCATGGGCGTACTGGCCGATGAGCCCGGTGATGTCCGGCTGGTCCCGGCCGATGGTCCGGGGGTCGGCCTCGAACAGGTCATCAAGGCGTCGCACGAACGCGGCATCCCCTCCCAGCGCCGCGATGAGCCCATGGACATCCTGGGGCACGAAGAAGCTGTACTGCCAGGCGTTCGCCTCGGTGTAGTGGTTGTCCACCGTGCGGGGATCGAAGGGGGTCAGCCAGCGTCCATCCACGCGGGGCCGCATGAAGCCGGTCTCGGGATCGAGCAGGTGGCGCCAGCCCTGGCTCCGCCGCGCGAAGCGGCTCGCCGTCTCCTCCCGCCCCAGGGCTCCGGCCATGCGGGCGATGCACCAGTCGTCGTAGGCATACTCCAGCGTCTTGCTCACCGATTCGGACTCATCCCTGGAATCGATGAACCCCTTGCGCTTGTAGGCCGCCAGGCCGAAGTGGTCCCGCTCGGCGCTGTCGATCATGGCGGCCAGCGCGGCCCCGGCATCGAAGCCGCGGATCCCCTTCACCCAGGCATCCACCATCACCGGCACGGCGTGATACCCGATCATGGTGTCGGTCTCGTTGCCCGCCAGCTCCCAGACCGGCAGCCTCCCCCCCTGCTCGTACATGGCCAGGAAGGTCTGGAGGAACTCGCGCGTCCGCTCCGGCTCCATGAGCACCAGCAGCGGGTGAAGGGCCCGGAAGGTGTCCCACAGGGAGAAGACCGTGTAGTGCCGGCGTCCCTCGGCCACGTGCACCTTGCCGTCCATGCCCCGGTAGCGGCCGTCCACGTCGGAGTAGACGTTGGGGGCCAGCAGGCTGTGGTAGAGAGCGGTGTAGAAGATCGTCCGCTGCCGCGCCGTGCCGCCCTCCACCTGGATCTTCCCCAGGGCCGCGTTCCAGGTGCGCCGCGCCGCCGAGTGGACGGCCTCGAAGTCCCATCCCGGCTGCTCCGCGTCCAGGTTGCGCCGCGCGCCTTCCACGTCCACGGCCGAGAGTCCCACCTTGACCAGCAGCTCCCCCGTGGACCTGGAGGAGCCGGCGCGCTCCATCACCCCGGCGTCAAAGGCCAGGACGGCTCGCAGGTCGGTCCCCGAAACCTCGCGAACATCTGGCCGCGGCTCGCCGGCTTCCATCAGCGTGAATCCGAAGGGGCGGGAGAAGCGGGCCACGAAGTGGACCACCTGGTCCCTGGCCCAGCTCGAGGAGCGGCGCGTCCCCTCGATCTCCCGCTCCGAGACGACGCGCAGGGAGGAGGAAACGACCGGGTCGCGATGCGCCAGATCCACGACGACATGGATGGGCCGGCCCGGCGGGAACCGGTAGCGATGCAGCCCCGTCCGCTCCGTGGCCGTCAGCTCCACATCGATCCCCTCATCGGCCAGGCGGACCCCGTAGAAGCCCGGCTCGGCCCGCTCCGTGGCCTTGTGGAACCGGAAGACACGCCCTGGACCCGTGGCCCCGCCGAGGCCACGGTCCAGGCGCGGCATTCCTGACGCCGGTGCCAGCAGGATGTCCGCGTAGTCGGCGATGCCCGTGCCGCTGAGATGCGTGTGGGAAAAGCCGTGGATCACGGTGTCGGTCCAGTGGTAGCCGGAGCAGGCGTCCCACCCCTCAAGGCGCGTGTCGGGGGAGAGCTGCACCATGCCGAAGGGCACGGTGGCTCCCGGGTAGGTGTGGCCGTGGCCGTCGGTGCCGATGAACGGGTTGACATGCACCGACAGGTCGGGCGGCGAGGCGGGGCCAGGGGCAGGCGGCGCGTTCGCCGCCGCCACCGTCACCACCAGCAGGCACGCTACACCGAGACCGGCGGACCGCGCCCAGCGGGACACGACGGCCTTCACGGCCCGCCCCGCTCCTCGCGGGAGAAGTGCCGGTAGAGCAGCCAGGTGGCGGCGGTGGTCAGCGCGAACAGCAGCGCCGGCACCACCACGCTCCAGAAGGCGCCCTCCAGGGGTGGGGACGCCGGGATGGGCTCGAGGCTCACCGGGGCCCGCCCTTGCGGCGATGCCACGACCAGAGGGCCAGGCCCATGCCCAGGAAGGACGCGGCATACGCGATGCTCATGCCGATGAGGGTGACGAGGCCCTGATCCATGTCAGTCCCCGTCCTCCCAGCTCAGGCGGCGCTCCAGCCGGGCCGCGTAGCGCGCCTGCTGCTTTTCGTATTCCACCGAGATGACCCTCAGCTTCGGATCGATGACCCAGTAGATGGCCACCCCGCCGGCCACCGCCAGGCCCAGGATCCAGGCGCCTCCCGCCTGCAGGAGCAGGAGCCGCGTCAGGCCGAACAGCAGGCCGGCGTAGACCAGGGGCGAGAGCACGATGGCGATGACATCCTCCCGGCTCCACGACTCGGCCTCCTCCGGCGTCCACCGGCGCCGGATGAGGGGGCGGCGGCCAGGCACCGCCGCAATCCCGTGGCCACCGGAAGCCCCGGCCCCACCTGCCCCGGCCCGCCCGGCCACCAGCCCGCGCCGCGCGGCCTCCCGGTGCACCGGCCCCCAGAACCCCAGGGGCCGCGTCTGGACATAGTAGGTGACCAGGTGATCCATGGGCTCCGGCCGGGTGAGGAGGGTCACCGGCAGGAAGATGACCGCCCCCAGGCCCATGAGCAGCCAGAACTGGACATGGTCCGGCAGGGAGGGCAGCACGCCGAACGCCGGGAGCACCCAGACCACCAGCCAGCTCACGCCCAGGTTCGCCATCCACGAGGCCAGGTAGCCCCAGGCGTTGAAGCGCCACCAGACCACCTGCAGGATGTTGGGAAGCCAGATCCCGGCCATCATGAGCCACAAGGCGAAGATGAGCCACCGGGTGATCTCCTCCATCATGAGGCCGTAGAAGAACGACCCCAGCAGCAGCCCCAGCGTGGCCAGGCGGCCCGTCCAGACCAGCGTGGCCTGGCTCGCGTCGGGGCGGATGTAGCGCTGGAAGAGATCCCGAGTCAGGTAGAGCGCCCCCAGGTTCAGGTGGCTGGAGATGGTGGACAGGTGGATGGCCAGGATGGCGCCGAAGAACACGCCCACCAGGCCGGCCGGGAGCAGCTCGAAGCCGAGGCGGAACCACCCCAGCTCGTAGTCGGCGGCGGAGTCGATGCCCGGCAGCAGCGCGAAGAAGGCCAGGATGGAGGCGGCCCAGAAGGCATTGCGGATCATGGTGAGGGCGCCCCCTGCCCACAGCCCGTAGCAGGCGTCGCGCACCGTCCGCGCCGACTGGATGCGCTGCGCCTCCACGTACCAGTCGATGCTGGTGCCCATGCCGAAGCCGCCCACCACGGCGATGACCAGCATGGTCAGCCACCACAGGGCGGGAAAATCGCCCGAGGCCATGCCGGTGAAGGCCAGGGGATCCAGGCGCCACGCCTCGCCGAGGTCCACCAGCCGGGAGGTCACGCCGGCCGGTCCGCCCGCCGCGGTGATCCCCACCAGGGAGACCAGCACGATGGCGAAGACCGCGACGATCCCCTGGAGGAAGTCCCCCATGACCACCCCCCAGTACCCGGCCACCAGGGTGTAGGCGGCGGTGATGAGAGTCGGCACCACCAGGCCCACCCAGACGGGCCAGCCAAACACCAGGTGGCCGACCTTCCCCATGGCGATGCCCACCCAGCCCAGGATGAACATGTTCATGAACACCTGCCATCCGGCCATCCAGCCCCGCAGCAGCTCGGCGCCCAGCCCCGAGAAGCGGAGGCTCTGCCACTCGGCCTGGGTGTAGGCCAGGGAGCGGCGGAAGATGCGCGCCGAGACGAACGCGCCAATGGCCGTCCAGGCCGAGAAGAAGGTGTACCAGAGCCCGCGCAGGCCGTGGGCGTAGACCACCCCGGTGATCCACATGGGGGTGTCGGTGGCCGTGTGGGTGGAGAAGACCGAGCTGGCCGGCAGCCACCAGGGCAGGCCCCGCCCCGCCAGGAAGAAGTCGGATTCCGATCGCCGCGCCAGGCGGTAGAAGAAGAAGGCCCCTCCCACCATGAGGAGCAGGAAGAGGCCGCTCCACAGCCAGTCAGAGGGAGTGAATCGGATCATGGCCGGGACACTCTGCCACATTCCCGCCGCCGGGCGCCACGTGCCGGCGTGCGGGGTCTGGTGACATCTTGTGACCTTTTTTTACTTCAGTTGACATAGGCCCACCGTAAGATGGACGGCAGCAAAGGAGGAACGCACCGTGCCACGGAAGAATCCTGTCGTGCTTCTCGCCGCCCTGGCCGCCTGCGCCGTCTCCGCCGGGCTGCCCGGCACCCCTTGGGCTCAGGAGCCCTGGACCTGGCCCGAGAAGGCCGCCAACCTCAAGGTCCTGCCCCCGGACTCCCCGCCCGAGCGCCTGCGGGCGGTCATGACCGGCTTCACTCGGGCCCTGGGCGTCGGCTGCTCCCACTGTCACGTGGGCAAGCCAGGCCAGCCGCTGAGCACCTACGACTTCGCCACGGACACGAACCCGGCCAAGGGGACCGCCCGGGCCATGCTCACCATGCTCGGGACCATCAACGACCAGCTCAAGGAGATCCAGCCCAGCGGGGCGAAGCGGGTCAACATGTGGTGCCACACCTGCCACAACGGCCGGGCCCGTCCCATGACCCTGGAAGAGGAGCTCACCGAGGTGCTGGACACGGACGGCCTGGAGGCGGCCGTGGCCCGGTACCGGGACCTGCGCGAACGGTTTCACGGGCGAGCCGCCTACGACTTCACCGAGCGCTCCCTGAACCAGCTCGGCTACAACCTGCTCGGCGCCGGCAAGAACCAGGAGGCCATCGCCTTCTTCAAGCTCAACGCCGAGATCTTCCCGGCGTCGGGCAACGTCCACGACAGCCTGGCCGAGGCCTACATGACCGCCGGCCAGCGCGAGCTGGCCATCATCTATTACCAGAAGGCGCTGGGAATCGATCCCGACAACAAGAACGCGCTGGAAAACCTGCGCAAGCTGCAAGCCGGCCCGTAGCGCGCCCTGCAGCGGCCGTGCCCGCCCCGTGCCGATCCTGGGGTATCATCCGGGGTCTGGGTAGGCCCTTCTTCCTGGCGGGATCGCGGGCTGCGCTCCGGTCCCGCCGCGAGGAGTTTCATGCTGCGTTCCAGCGCCGGTCCCGGCTACTCCCTCCACTCGGTCTCCCTGGAGGGGTTCGGAGGCGCGGTGGTGGCCTCGGTGGGCGGAGCGGTCCACTACGGCAACGCCGCCGACCTGCGCCGCGAGCTCTTGACGATCCTGTCCTCCGGGCCGGAGGGGGCCGTGGTGGTGGAGCTCGGCTCGGTGGAGAGCATGGACACTGCCGCGGCGGCGGTCCTGGTGGAGACCCTCATGGAGGGCCGCCGGCGCGACATCCGGGTGTTCCTGGCCGGGGCGAGCCCGGCGGTGCAGCGCCTGTTCCAGCTGGCGGGCCTCGACGAGGCGCTGGAGCGGTGCTGCGAGTCCACCGACGAGGTCCAGCAGCGCCTGCGCGGGCGGGACGGGAGGTGATCCTCACCCCGGCCAGCGCCGTGGGCCGCTCGGCGCGCCGCTTCCTGGTGGAGGCCGGCGCCCTGTGGCGGCTGACCTACACCAGCTTCGACCGGGTGTTCATCGCCCCGCTGCGGGGCGAGCCGGTGCGCTTCGGGGCCACCGTCGCCCAGATCGCCCGCGCCGGCGCCGGCTCTCTCCCCCTGGTGGCCCTCATCTCGCTGCTGGTGGGGATGATCCTGGCGCTCCAGTCGGTGTACCAGCTCCAGAAGCTCGGCGCCGAGACGCTGGTGGCCGATCTGGTGGCCATCGCCGTGACCCGGGAGATGGCACCGCTGCTCACGGCCGTCATCGTGACCGGCCGTTACGGCGCCGCCATCGCCGCCGAGCTGGGCACCATGAAGGTCTCCCAGGAGGTGGATGCCCTGACGGCCATGGGCATCGACCCCCACTCCTTCCTGGTGGCGCCGCGCCTTGCGGCGCTGCTGGTGGCCATGCCCTGCCTGGTGATCTTCGCCGACCTGCTGGGGATCATGGGCGGCATGCTGGTGGCCATGCTCACCCTGGGGCAGTCGGCGGCGTCCTACGCGGCGGACTCCCTGGAGGCCCTGGTCATGCAGGACGTCACCACCGGCCTCATCAAGGCCGTCGCCTTCGGCGGCATCATCGGGCTCATGGGCTGCCGCATGGGGATGGCCGTGAGCGGCGGCGCCGACGAGGTGGGCCAGGCGACCACATCCACCGTGGTCCGGTCCATCGTCCTCATCATCGTCACGGATCTGTTCGTGACCGCGGTGACCTACCTCCGTGGCTGACCGGGGCAGCCAGGTCCAGGTGCGGGCCGAAGGTGTCGTCAAGCAGCTCGACGGCCGCCCGGTGCTCCAGGGGCTGGACCTGGACGTGCGAACGGGCGAGACGCTGGTCATCCTGGGGCCCAGCGGCTGCGGCAAGAGCACGCTGCTGCGCTGCCTGGCCGGATTGGAGCGGCCGGATGCGGGGCGCGTGCTGCTGGCCGGCGTGGACCTGTGCGACGCGCCGCGGACGGACGTGCAGCGGGTCCGGCTGCGACTGGGCATGGCGTTTCAGGGGGGGGCTCTGTTCGGCTCCCTCACCCTGGCCCAGAACCTGGAGCTGCCGCTGCTGGAGTTCACCCGGCTGCCGGCCTCCACGCGCCGCATCGTGGCCCGGATCAAGCTGGGCATGGTGGGGCTGGAGGAGGCCATGGACAAGCTCCCCTCCCAGCTCAGCGGCGGCATGCGCAAGCGCGCGGCCCTGGCCCGGGCGCTGGTCCTGGATCCGGAGATCGTGCTTTTCGATGAGCCGTCGGCCGGCCTGGACCCCGTCACCGCCGCAGGCCTGGATCGCCTGCTCCTGGACCTGAAGCAGGTCGCGCCGGTGGCCATGGTGGTGGTCACCCACGAGATGGAGAGCGCCTTCACCCTCGCCGACCGGATCGCCCTCATGCACCAGGGGCGGTTCCTCATCATCGGGACGCCGGAGGATGTTCGCGCCAGCCCGCATCCCGTGGTGCGCCGCTTCCTCGATCGCCAGCCTCCCGAGGTCCTGGAAGGCTCGCGCGGCCTGCGCCGCTTCCTCACGGAGACGCCATGAAACCGAGACGACCCCTTGATGACGCCCTGGTGGGGCTGTTCGTCCTGGCCGCGCTGGCGGTGCTGGCCGTGGGGACCCTGTGGCTGGCCGGCCGGTCTCTCACCGGCGGCGCACGCGTCACCTACCAGGTGGGGATGAACGACGCCGGCGGCCTGCGCGCCGGCGACGAGGTGCGCAGCGCCGGCGTGCCGGTGGGACGGATCCAGGCCCTGACCCTGCGGCCCGGCCATGACCGCCCCGTCCTGCTGGAGGTGAGCCTGGATGGCGGCATCGATCTGCGCGCCGACGCCCAGGCGCGGCAGACCACCACGGGACTCATGGGGGCGCCCTTCCTCCAGATCGACCCGGGCGCCGACCCGGCGCCGTTCCCGCCGGAGGCGGAGATCCCCGGCAGCGCCGGCCAGGACATGGCCGCGACCCTGGCCCGGGTGGATGAGCTCGCCGCGCGGGTGATGGAGCTGCTGGGCCAGACCAGCGCCCTCATCGAAGAGGTCGCCGCCCAGACCGGGCCGCTCCTGGACCGGGTCGAGGGACTGGTCTCGGAGGAGAACGCCGCCCATGTGACGGCCATTCTGGCGCAGCTCGACCGCACCCTGGGGTCGACGGCGCCGAGGCTGGAGGGGATCCTGGACCGGCTGGACCAGCTCGCCGCCAAGGCCGACGAGGGCCTGGAGGATGTTCCCGCCATCATGGACTCGCTCCAGCTCCTGACGGCCGACCTGAAGGCCGCCCTGGGGCCGGATGGCGAGCGGCTCGCCCAGCTCCTGGAGGCCGGCGAGGGGAGCCTGACCGCGGCCCGGGATGCCCTGGGCGCCGTCAGCGAGAACGACGAGGAGATCCAGAAGATGATCCGCGACCTGCAGCTCACGGTGGCCAACCTCAAGGAGGCCAGCCAGCAGATCAAGCAGCGCCCCTCCAGCCTGGTCTGGTCCGGAAAGGTGCCCGACCGCAAGCCCGGTGACGGGGTCGGCGGGAGGAAGCCATGAGAGCCGCCCGCGCGCCCGTCCTGCTCCTCGCGGCGTTGGCCTGCGTCCCCCTCGCCGGGTGCGGCAAGGCCCCCGCCTCGCGCTACTTCCTTCTGGAAGCGGCTGCCGGTCCGGCGCTGCCCGGAGACGCCCCCGTCGTCCACGTCCCGCGCTTCACCGTCGAGCCGCCCTACGACCAGGACCGGATCGTCTATCGCGCTGGCAGCTCCGCGGTACAGGTGCGCTTCTACCCCTACGACCGCTGGGCCGTGCCGCTGGATCAGATGCTGGCCAACCTCGTCGCCACGGCGTTTGACGGAGCCGGCGGCCACCGCTTCTCCCGGGACCCGCGCACCCGCGCCGCCGACCTTCGCTTGCACGGGCACCTCCTGTGGCTGGAGGAGGTGGATACGACCGACGGCCCCCGTGTCCGCTACCGCCTGGACCTGAACTTGATCCGCGCCACCGGCGAGGTGCTGCACCACGCCCGCCTGGAGGGGGATCATCCCGCGCCGGCCACCGAGGTGGAGGACATCGTCCGGCGCATGCAGGCAGTGCTCCTGGACGAGATGGCGCGCCAGCGGCCCTCCATCGCCGCCGCCCTGGCCGCGATCCCGGCCGCGCCGGGCGCGGTCCCGGAGAAGACCCCACTCACACCGTGAAGCCTGGCGGTTGCCACGGCAGCCGTCTATCGTCCACAATGGCGCAGCCGCCGGTCCGCTCACGGCCCGGCTCGAGGCGAGGCCCGTGTCCCTGCAGCCCGGACAGACCCTGCTCCACTACCGCATCGTCGACAAGATCGGCGAGGGCGGCATGGGGCAGGTCTTTCGCGCCCACGACGAGCATCTCGACCGGCAGGTGGCCCTCAAGATCCTGCCCGGGGAGGTCGCCTCGGATCCCGACCGGGTGGCCCGATTCCAGCGGGAGGCGAAGCTGCTGGCCTCCCTCAACCATCCCCATGTGGCCGCCGTCCACGGCTTCGAGCAGGCCGAGGGGATCCGGTTCCTCGTGCTGGAGCTTGTGGAAGGGGCGGACCTGTCGGCCCGGATCGCCCAGGGTCCGCTGCCCGTGGACGAGGCCGTTGGGATCGCACGGCAGATCGCGGCGGCCCTGGAGGAGGCCCACGACAAGGGGGTCATCCACCGGGACCTGAAGCCGGGCAACGTCAAGCTGACCCGCGAGGGGAAGGTGAAGGTCCTGGACTTCGGCCTGGCCAAGGCCTGGTCCGAGGAATCCGGCGGGCCCTCCGGTGGGGCCCCGGATCTGTCCCACTCCCCCACCATGACCTTCCACGCCACCCAGGCCGGCATCATCCTTGGGACCGCCTCCTACATGGCCCCGGAGCAGGCGCGCGGGCGTCCGGTGGACAAGAGGGCCGACATCTGGGCCTTCGGCGTGGTCCTTTTCGAGATGCTCACCGGCAAGCCCCTCTTCCCGGGCGAGACCGTGTCCGACATCCTCGCCGGCGTGCTCAAGACGGAGCCCGACTGGTCGGCGCTGCCGGCGGGAGTGCCTGGCACGGTGCACGCCCTGCTGCGCCGCTGCCTGGCGAAGCAACCCCA
>JBFGDW010000107.1:0-10297 GCA_041580435.1 Candidatus Polarisedimenticolia bacterium
GCGGTGCCACTGGGCGCCGCGGCCGCGGCGCGCCGGGACGGCCCCCTGGACCGGGCCAGCGCGCCCGTCCTTTACCTCCAGTATTCCCTGCCCTCGTTCTGGGTGGCGCTCCTGCTGCAGGGGAGCCTGGCGGTGGGGCTGGGCCTCTTCCCCCTGGCGGGTCTCACGTCGGACGGCGCCGCCGGCTGGAGCCTTCCGGCGCGGGCCTGGGACACCCTCTGGCATGCGGCGCTACCCGCCTTCTGCCTCGCCTACGGCAGCCTGGCCTTCTTCGCCCGCTTCTCCAGGGCCAACCTCCTGGAAGCGCTGGCCGCCGACTTCGTGCGCGCCGCGAGGGCCCGGGGCCTGCGGGAGGGGCGGCTCCTCTGGCGCCACGCCCTGGCGGCCGCCGCCATCCCGTTTCTCACCCTGGCCGGGCTGATGCTCCCCACGCTGGTGTCGGGCAGCGTCATCATCGAGCGGATCTTCGCCTGGCCGGGCCTGGGGTCGCTCCTGTTCGAGAGCCTCTTCACCCGCGACTATCCCACCATCATGGGGCTGACGGTCCTCTCCTCCCTGCTGGTCCTGGCCGGGACCCTGGGGGCCGACCTCCTCTACCTGGTGGCCGATCCACGTCTGCGCCGGCCGGCTGGCGGTGAGTCCGCGTGAGCCCGGCCCGCCTGGCGCGGCTGGGACGGTGGCTGCTGGCGGGGCTGGCGCTGGTGGCGCTGCTGGCGCCGCTGCTGGCCAGCGACCGGCCGCTGCTGCTGGCCGGCGAGGCGGGGCTGACGTTCCCGGCCCTGGGGGAGGTGGCGGGGATCGGGTGGCTGCTGGAGCGGCCGGCGTGGCAGCGGCGCGACTGGACCCGGGAGCAGGCTGGAGAGCGCTGGCGGCTGCGGGCACCCATCCCCTACTCGTACCGCCAGGTGGATCTGGAGGCGCGCCTTGAGCCCCCGTCGCGCCGGCACCTGCTGGGGACCGACGCCCTGGGGCGGGACCTGGCGGCACGCATCCTCCACGGCGCCGCCATCTCCCTTCAGGTGGGGATCGTGGCCACGGCCATCGCCCTGGCCGTGGGGGTCCTGCTGGGCGCGCTGGCAGGCTGGGCTGGCGGGGCCGTGGACTTCGCCATCTGCCGGACCGTGGAGATCGTGCTCTGCTTCCCCACCTTCTTCCTCATCCTGGCCGTTCTGGCCTTCCGCCCCCCCTCCCTGCCGCTGCTGTTCGCCATCATCGGCCTCACCCGCTGGCCCTCCCTGGCGCGCTACACCCGGGGCGAGGTGCTGCGCCTGCGCGAGGGGGCCTTCGTGGAGGCGGCGCGGGCCGCCGGCTCGGGGCCGTGGCGCATCCTCTGGCGCCACGTCCTGCCCCACGCGGTGACGCCGGCGCTGGTGGCGGCCACCTTCCAGCTGGCGGGCGCCATGCTGGTGGAGGCGGGGCTGTCGTTCCTGGGGTTCGGCGTCCCCGAGCCGCTCCCGTCATGGGGAGCGCTGCTGAGCCAGGCCCAGGGGACGGCGCGCTGGTGGCTGGTCCTCTTCCCCGGCCTGGCGCTGTCCCTGGCGGTGGCCGCCGCCCAGCTCACCGGCGAGGGGCTGCGGGACCGGCTCGATCCCCGCCTTGCGCGCCTCTGAGAAGGCCCGGCGGGGGGACGGGCATCACCAGATGCCGGGCCTATATTGGGATGGGTGGAGCTCCCCCGCCCCATCCTCGAGGCACGCCGCTTCCTCCGTGATCTGGGCTTCGCCTTCGTGGCCTGCTTCTGCACCCTGGTCTTCCTCTTCCAGCCCTTCAAGGTGGAGGGGACGTCCATGATGCCGGCCCTGTGCGACCAGGAGCGGATCCTCGTCAACAAGATCGTTTATGACATCGGCACCGTTCAACGCGGGGATTTGATCGTCTTCCGGTACCCAAGGGATCCGCGTAAGTCCTTCATCAAGAGGGTGATAGGCCTCCCCGGCGACGTGATCGAGGTGCGCCGGGGGCGCGTGTTCCGCAACGGCCGGCGGGTGGCGGAGGAGTACCTCTTCGGCGAGCCGCCGCCCCGGGAGCGGTTCGGCCCGCTGCGGGTGCAGCCAGGGTCCTATTTCGTCCTGGGGGACCACCGCTCCGTGTCCAGCGACAGCCGTGACTGGGGCCTCGTCCCCGAGGCGCACGTCCACGGCAAGGCGGTCCTCCGCTACTGGCCGCCAGCCCAGTTCGGCCTGATCCGGTAGAAAACCCCCAAGCTACTGCAGCATAGGGCTTTGTGTGGCCTGCGGGGAGCGGTCCGCGCCCTGTTGCAGACCCGTACTCCGCAAGACCCCTCCGTGGCGCCTTGTGCGCCCGCCGCCCCCCCTGTATTAAGGAGGCACTGTCTCAGGGGGTCAACGGCCTCGGCGGCCGCCGCCGGGGTCCCAAGCGGGGAGGTTGAACAGTCCTGATGAAGCTCCATCGCCCGGCCCGCGGGCCTTCTGCGGGCATGCTGAACCGCCATTTTTTCCTTGACTCGCGGGTGCTCCCCCGTATAATGCCGCATATCGCGAATGCTGCCTTTGCGGGGGCATCACCAGGTCGTCGCGTCCTGACGCGCGGCCAAGGAGGGGGAGGTGAGAGCCGCGATCATGTCAGCGGCCGTTGTTTCGACCGCGGGGACTGGCTGTCCCCGGGCCGCGCTTTTCCCCTCCACTCCCACTCTGCTCACTCTGGATTGTCTGGTTTTCTGATTTGTCCCACTGCGTCAACAAGCTGTTCTCAGACCTTTGCAGTAGGTCCATTTTTCTCTTGAGGAGGAGGTCACATGCACAATAGGTTTCGCTGGACCTTTCTGCTAACTCTCGTCGCGGCGAGCCTTGTCGTCGCGCCGCTGGCTGTCATGGCCAATACCGGAATGGGTCTCAACTCATTCGGTATTCGGACCGGGAAGGGCAACAGCGGCGAGGCGCCCACAGGCGAGTTCCGGGATCCGGTGGTGCTGTACGACCGGACCTTCGAGCCCGTCCTGGAAGGGCTCGGCCTGACGGCCCGCAATGCGGCCGTGGCTGGCGACTACATCGCGACCCCCTCGGGGTTCGTGAGCGTCGCCCGCCTTGGCGAGAGTAAGCGTCACTTCCGGTCTGCTCTCGACACGAGCAACCTCCGGAGCGGGGACGTCGCACTCGTCCACTTCGGCAGCCTCTCCATGGAGCAGGTCCGGAACACGCTGCAGATGGCCGACGTGACCCCGCTGGGCGAGCTGCCGAACAACGCCATCGTGGTCACGGGCGTGACCGACCTGGCGGCGGCGAGCCTGTCCCGCGCCGGCGCGACCCTGCTGGCCTGGACGCCCGGCTTCTTCGTGTCGCCGAGCATCGGCACCAGCCCGGTGCCCAACGCCGCCATGGCCGCCGACCCGAACCTGCAGCTGCTCGCCTCGGTGTTCCCGGGCGTCAGCGAGGACTCGGTCACCAGCGTCCTGTCCGGCATGGGCGCCACCGTCACGGGCTCGTTCAACGGCGTCATCTCGTTCAGCATGAACATCGATGACCTGCGGGGCAACCTGGAGCTGCTGAGCGGCCTGGGCATTCGCTCCATGGGCGAGCGCGGCTTCGTGGTGAGCGCCGACGAGGACACCAACACGGGCATCCAGACCGGCGAGTTCAACGCCGGTGCCCGGCCCTACACCGCGGCCGGGATCAACGGATCCACCCAGGTGGTGGGCGTCAGCGACACCGGCCTCAGCCTGGACGCGGCCGTGCTCTCCGACGGCACCGCAGGCGTCCCGGGCTCCGGCACGGCCAGCCCGGCCGGCCTCGGGCACCGGAAGGTCGTGGCCTATGTGACCGCGGCCTCGGTGGCCGGCGGCGGCGGTGATCTGCTCAGCTGCGACGGCACCTCGGGCGTGACCCACGGGCACGTGGTGGCCTCCCTGATCGCCGGCAACGCCTCCGACATCCTGGTGGACCTCCGGGCCCTGTCGGGCTTCGAGCCCGGCCTGGCCGGAACGGCCACGCCCCAGGGCATCGACGGCGTCGCCCCGGCCGCCCGCGTCTACTTCGTGGACACCCAGGTGGCTGCCCAGTGCTCCTCCGCGGAGCAGATCGAGGCCCAGAACCCCGGCTCCCTGTCGGGCAACGCGGCCGCCTCGCGGACCTTCGGCGTGAACAACAGCCTGAACCTGAAGGTCCACAACTTCTCGTTCTCCATCCTCGGCTCCGAGTCGTCGTACACGGTGGAGGCCCAGGACATCGACACCTTCCTCCACAACAACCAGGACTTCCTGGTGACGGTGGCGGCGGGCAACCGTGGCATCGACTCCACGGGCGATGGCAACCTGGACTTCGGCACCATCACCTCGCCCGGAACCGCGAAGAACGTGGTCACCGTTGGATCCTCCGGCTATCCCAACAACGCGCTGGATCCGGAGAACTCGGTGATCCAGAACATCACCAACCGCGGGATCGAGATCATCTCCCGGTTCGCCTCCACCAGCGGTGGCGGCTCCTCCCAGGGTCCAGCGGCCTTCACCGTCACCGGCAGCGGCGCCGCCAACTGGCGCATCAAGCCGGACGTGATGGCCCCTGGCGACGAGAACCTGGGGAACCAGCGGCTGACCTCGCCCACCACCTGCATCTCGGGTGACAACGACCAGGCCAATCCGGTGGAGTGCTCGCGCCTCCTGCCGGGCGCCCTGGAGGGGACGTCGTTCGCCTCCGCCGCGGCCGCCGGCTCGGCTGCCGTGATCCGCGACTACTTCCGGAAGGGCTTCGCCCCGGCCGGACAGTCCGGTGGAGCGGTGGTGAACCTGACCGGCCCGCAGCTCAAGGCCGCGCTCATCGCCTCCGCCGACCTGATGACGGGCAACCCGTCGTGGGGTCAGCTGGGCGGCCAGCTGCAGCTGGCGTTCTACAACCCGAAGCACCTGGCGCCCTTCTCGCCTGAGCAGGGCTACGGCCGCATCCAGCTCAACAAGCTGCTGCCCCTGTCCAGCGAGGTCAGCTCGCCGTCGTTCATCTCGACGGAGTCCATCTCGCTGAGCCTGGGCGCGCCGGTGAGCCGCAGCTTCTCGGTGGTCAACGGCGACGAGGCCATGCGGTGCGCCGTCTCCTGGTACGACAAGGAGGCCACGTCCGCCGGTCCCGCGGCCCAGGGCAACCTGGTGCGCAACGTCAACATGGTGGTCTTCGACTGCGGTCCCAATGGCATCTGCGCCGACAACGACGATGTCCGCTACAACGGGAACTACTTCAACGAGGACACCAACTTTGACCGGGCGCTGCTGGACATTCCCGCCCAGTTCGCCTGCAGCAACAACAACGCCATCGCCTGCGATCCCAACAGCTTCGATCCGCTGGCGGTCTGCGGCGATGCCGGCGCCACCTGCGACCCGGTGGTCGCGGCGGCCACCGAGGACTGCAACGGCAACGGCGTCCTGGACTCCAGCGAGTTCTCGCTGCCCCTGCCTGCGGCAGGCGCCAGCACCTCGGACTGCGACACGGCGGCCACCGACAGCAACAACAACAACGAGGCCGTCTTCCTGTCGCCTTCCCAGCTCACCCAGGGCCGCACCATGCGGGTGGACCTGAACTGGGCCAGCAGCACCGAGGGCTCGCCCCCGGCCAACATCACGGTCGGGCTGGTGTGCACCGGCGGCATCGCCGGCGGCGGCACGCCTAACAGCGTCCGGGCCAACAAGAACGAGTTCACCTGCGCCGATGCCCTGAATGTCTCGGTCATCGACGGGCAGCAGAACGCGTCCGTGGCCGGCGTTGAGTCCAACGTCACCGTGGTGTCCAAGAACTCCAGCGGCACCGTCATCGACACGGAGAGCGGGCTCATCTTCAGCGAGCTCGCGGCCTCGACCCGGTACAGATCGGCCGCCATGGCCGTGGTGGATTCCAACTCGGTTCCGCCTTCCAACAACGACTCCCTCCTGGGCGTCGCGGACGGCGGCTCCATCGAGGTTCGCTACGTGGACGGCGGACAGCCGGATGCGGTGGCCAAATCCACCGTCCGCTGCTCGCCGAACCTGAGCATCCTGAACATCGGGCGCCGGGGTACCAACGCCAACTTCGGCATTTCAGGTGGCTGCGATCCCCGCGGCCGGATCGACCCGCGCTTCATCGTGTTCGGCGCCGTTCCCGGCACGGGCTCCATGGTCACGGGCGATCTGTTCCTGGACAAGAACGAGGACCTGGTCTACAGCGTCGCCTTCACCAACCAGGAGACTGGTTCCGAGCTCCTGGACGTGAGGGCCTCCCTGAAGGCCTGCGTCGCCGGTTCCATCCAGCCTAACGGAAGCTGCACCGCGGCGGCTGGTATCGACATCTTCGATGCCAACCAGACCCTGGGCAACATCCAGTCGGGCAAGAACCAGACGGCCTCGTTCAACATCCACGTCCGCGACACCGTGTCGTTCCCGAACCAGGTTCAGATGGTGTTCGGACTTGCGGCGGTGAAGAACGGGTTGACGGCCTCCAGCACGACGGTCTTCCACCACGTGCTCAACGCCGACAACTGGAGCAAGGCCAACGAGAGCCCGGCCGTCTCCGGCGCGTACTACTACTCCACCGACTTCCCGACCGGTGGACGTGAGATCCGCGTCTGGGCCGGCGAGTTCTTCGACCCGCTGAATCCGGATCTGGCCGGTCCCAATGGGGAGGAGTTCCTCTTCCAGGACATGGTCACCGCCGGTTCGCTGCGCTGCATCGACGGCGCCGACGACCAGAAGGCCTGCACCGTCAACGCCAACTGCTCGTCTGGTGTCTGCTCCCGTGGCAACGCCCGCCTGCTGGGCTTCAACGCGGCCACGGGCCGGTTTGACTCCATCATCAACCAGAACTGGCCCTGGACGTTCGACCTGAACGACGAGGGCTGGGGACCCCGCCGGCGGTTCGACTCCGATCCTGGAGACAACCTCGAGCTGCAGGCGCGGAACACCTGGCAGTGGGGCAACACCGGTGAGTGCGGCTTCCAGTCCAACGATCCCTCCCAGACCGACTTCAACACGGTCTGCGTGGGTGGCTCCCAGAACGGCCAGCCGTGCGACATCCGGCAGCAGGTTCCGGGCGCCCCGGTGGGTCCGCCGCCTGACTCCATCGGCACCGCCTGCAACAGCGGTGGCGGCGTCTGCACCGTGGTGAGAGGGACCGGCGGCATCTGGCACACCGGCCACTTCCAGAGCATGCCTGGCACGCCGCCAGGCCGCACGGGATACGACCTGGGCTGTGAGGATTACGATCTTCCCGGCTCGGCCGATCCCAAGCGCGAGCGCGTGGTCGACACCGTGTCCAGCCCGCACTTCTTCCGCGTGCGGCACAACCTGGACAGCAACGGCTTCGCGTACCAGCTGGAGTTCCTGCGGTTCGGTGTCAACATGCAGTTCGACATCGGTGATGGCAACACCATCAGCGGTTACGAGCTGGATCCCGACACCCGGACGTCGCAGCCGGTCGATCCTCTTGACCTGGGCTGGCTGGCGTCGGATCAGGGGACCGAAGGCTTCCTGTCGGCCACCAGCCAGGGGCCGTACAGCGTCTGGAACCCCAACGATCCCCACGAGCACTCCTCGGTCACCCTGGCCGGCGGCGTCCTGAACGCCGGCCCCGGCCCGGGCCAGAACATCGCGTTCATCCAGGGCCGCGGCTCACCGGGCTCCTTCATCGACGTGACCGATCCCAACAAGGCCCCCGCCCGCAGCTTCGGCGAGGTCAAGGGCCTGCTCACCGGACGCGGCATCTTCGTCCTGGGCCCCGTGGCCCGGCGCGGAGGCCCGGGCTTCCCGTTCCGTAACACGGACGCTGGCTTCGAGATCGGCGCCGGCTCGTTCGAGGACATCTTCGGTCCCAACGAGACGCGCAGTCCCAGCCAGACGTACCCCATCACGTCGGGCAACCCGGAGGTGCTCAGCAACCGGCGCGACAGCTTCCAGGTCAACATGATCATGGTGCTGCGCGAGAACGCCAACCCGGCCATCGCGGCGATCCCCTCCTACGGCGTCGGCTTCGACGACGTGGTGGTGGAGTGGCGCGAGCAGCACCCGGTCGCCGACCGGACGCCCTGCTCGGATCCCTCCACGTGGGCCACCGACGGTGACCGGAACCCGCTGGGCGGTCCCTCGTCCAACCCGAGCCTGACCGCTGGCTGCGCCAGCATCAGCTGGGATCGGTCTGCCATCCTGCAGCCCGAGACCTCGCTGGCGCTGACAGTCATCGACACCAACGCGGTCTGGGGCCCCGACGGCATCGCGCTGAACGGGGACGAGCAGGCCGTGGACAGCAACTCGGACGGTCTGGCCGAGATCACGGTACCCGTGAGCTCCGACTCGGACCTGGCCGGTGAGCTGTTCACCCTCACCCAGATCGCACTGAACTCGCCGGTGTTCCGCGGGGTGGTCAAGGTCTCCTCGACCAAGGGCCTCACCTCGGCCACCGACGGGGTCATCTTCATCCAGGAGAACGGCGATGGGACCAACCCCACCGCCGTCAACAGCCAGTACGTCGACCAGGACATCAACGTGGCCGGCTCGGGGATCGGGCCCATTCCGTGCCCGGACAACCCGCTCATCGCCACGGTGCTCACCCAGTTCGTGGGCAGCGACGTCCTGTTCGTGACGGCCAAGGTGACCGACGAGGGTCCGAACGCTGACGGCGACAACATCGCCGACGCCTTCGAGACCGTCAAGCTGGACATCTCGGTGGTCAACTCCGTGCTGGACGTGAATCAGGAGAAGCCGGACCTGGAGGACGTCACCATCACCCTGGTGACGGCCAGCTCCAACATTGGCGCCAACATCGCCTGCATCCTGGACGGTTCCTCCTTCTACGGCACGCTGGAGTCGGGCATCGCCCGCTTCAATAACCCGGCCGATCCATTCCGCTTCGTGGTGGGCACCATCAACCGGCCCGCCCCGAGCAGCGTGGTCCAGGCCGAGTTCAGCCTGGGTATCCAGGGGCGGTATGTGGACAGCCTGGGCGTGGAGAGAAGGGTCACCTCCTTCGCCACCCCGCAGCGCTTCGCCATCAACCTGCACCTGGACATCCAGAAGACGTGCCAGTCCGGACCGAGCCTTGGCAGCAACTGCACCACCGACGCTGATTGCGGCGGTGCACCCGGAAGCTGCGGCACGCCTCAGTCCCTGCAGTCCAACTCGGCCTGCGTGGGCGGAGTCAATGCCGGGCGCGCCTGCTTCGTCGCAGGCGATTGCCCCAGCGGTTCCTGCGATCCGCTTCCCGCCTACCTGCAGTCGGGCGGGACCGGCTTCGTGGCTGGCTCGGTGGGCTACTTCGAGGGCTTCGAGGGCTCGGCCAACATGGCGGGCCGTCAGGGCGGCTTCACCGCCGGCCCCTGGCCCAAGGCGCTCACCGGCTCCAGCATCGTCCACTCGCCTGCGGTGAACGCCGCCGGCGGGTACCTGGACGGCGGGAACGTCGGTAACACGCTGGACTTCCAGCCGGGACCGCTCACGCCTGGCGCCGCACGCGGCAACGGGCGTGATGACGGCGGGGTCATTGGCCAGCAGGGCCAGACCGCCGTCGACGGTCTCCGCTGCCAGTACAACGATCCCAAGGGGCCGAGCAAGCACCCGCGTTCCGAGGCCGGCTGCCGGCCCTGGAACGGGTCTGCCTGGCACGTCAACGACAACAAGGCCTTCACCGGTGGCAAGTCCATGTACAGTGGCGTCAACGGCACCGAGGATCTTGGCCTTGATGACTCGTTCGACACCGGCCACACCAACGCTCTCTACTCGGCCTTCAGCTCGAGCATGAACGTGGGTGTGGCGGGCAACGCCACGCTGTCCCTCTACCACATCGTCCAGACGGCTGACGACCGGACGTTCAACGTTCCCGCCGGGAACGCTGCCGGCCGCGGCCACGTGGAGTGGGTGGAGGTCAACAACGCGGGCACGCCCATCGGTGGCTGGCAGAAGCTCAACGGCTTCCAGAACAACTACGGGAACACCGGAGTGACGCCGTTCTTCGTCAACTGCATCTTCGACAGCTACGACGAGTTCGACGATGCGGTGGCTCGCCTGGGCAACACGCCTGGGTGGAACCAGCCCAACAAGGGCGTCAACGCCGTGAGCCCCGTGGGTGTCTTCTACAACGCGGACGATGTTGGGAGCGAGGACGACTACTTCGACCCCAACGACCCGCTGCGGCTGTTCGGGCCCTCGGGCTCCTGCTTCCCGCAGTTCGTGTTCGCGTCTCTCGGTGACTACACCAGCACCAACATCGCAGTGAAGGGGAAGGCCTTCACGGACGGCGAGCTGGGTCAGACCGGAAACGGCGTCTGGGTGAACACCCTGATGAACCTGGACGCTGCCGCCGGGAAGACCATCCGCATCCGGTTCGTCTTCACCGAC
>JBFGDW010000108.1:0-10144 GCA_041580435.1 Candidatus Polarisedimenticolia bacterium
CCCGCGCCTCTGGCGCGGCTGAGGGAAGGCCTGCCTCCGGGCCTGGAGGGGATCCTCCGGCGCTGCCTGGCCAAGGCCCCGCATGGCAGATTCGCCAGCGCGGGCGAGCTCCGCGACGAGCTGGCACGATTGCGAGACGAGGTTCTCTCGGGATCGTTCACCACCACGCCGGAGCGGCCGGCCCACGCAGGACCATCCCGGCCGGACCGCCGCTGGCTGCTGGCTGCCGCCGGCGCGATCCTGCTGGTGGCGGCGGGCCTCCTCCTCTGGCCCCGGCACGCGCCGGAGCCGCCGGCCAGCGCCAGGGCTGGCGGCCCGTCCCCATCGCCCACCGTCCGCCGTCTCACCGACCTGGGTGCGCAGGCTTCGTTCCCGAGCCTGTCCCCCGACGGGCAGCGGCTGGCGTACGCGGCCAACCCGGCCGGCCGGTGGGACATCTTCACCATGCGGGTGGAGGGGAGCGTCCCGGTGAACCTCACCGAGGACTCCGGCGTGGACGACACCCACCCCGCCTTCGCTCCCGAGGGCGAGCGCATCGCCTTCCGCTCCGAGCGGGCCGGTGGCGGCCTGTTCGTCATGGGCGCCACCGGCGAGTCGCCGCGCAGGGTGAGCGAGGCGGGCTACCACCCCGCGTGGTCGCCCGACGGCACACGCCTGGCCTATTGCACCGAGAGCGTCCTCAACCCCATGGTGCGGGTCTCCACCAGTGAGCTGTGGGTGGTGAACGTGGTCACCGGTGAGACGGTGCGCCTGAGCGCCGGCGACGCCGTCCAGCCCCGGTGGTCGCCTGACGGGACGTTTCTCACCTACTGGGCGCGCTCGGCCACCGGCCAGCGCGACATCTTCGTCCTGCCGGCCGCGGGGGGCGAGCCAGTGGCCATCACCGACGATGCGCACCTGGACTGGAGCCCGCTCTGGTCGGCTGATGGCCGGTCCCTCTACTTCAACAGCGACCGCGGCGGCACCATGAACATCTGGAGCGTCCTGATGGATCCGTCCACGGGCCGGGCCACCGGTCCGCCCCGCCCGCTGACCAGCGGGACCACCAGCACCGGCCACCTGGCCGCGTCGGCCGACGGCTCCCGCCTGGCCTACGTGGCCCAGGAGAGCCGCAGCGCCCTGTGGGGGGTGCGCCTGGACGCATCCAGGCGCGTGCCGTCGGCCGCCGGTCCGGGCTTCTCCATCATCCAGAGCGCCGACGCCCTCAACCACCCCGATCCATCCCCGGACGGCCGCCGCGTGGCCTGCACCCTCGCCGGGGAAGATCAGAACATCATGGTGGTGGAGGTGGAGGGGGGACGCCGCCGGATGCTCACCGACGATGGCCATTCCGACCGCGGCCCGGCGTGGTCGCCCGACGGCTCGCGCCTCGCCTTCTACTCCAACCGCTCCGGCTCCCTGGAGATCTGGACCATCGAGGCGGACGGCTCGGGGCTGCGGCAGGTCACGGCCATGCCGGGGGCGAATCTGGTCTTCCCGGTGTGGGCTCCCGGCGGCGAGGAGGTGGCCGCCTCGGAGGTGGGCGGCCCGGTGCGGATCTTCCGTCCGGCCCCGGATCCCGTCACCGCCCCGGACCGGACACTACCCGCCTTCGAGCAGGAGGGGCGCTACTTCCTCGCCACGGCCTGGTCGCCCGACGGCGGCCGTCTGGCCGGCCAGGTCATGGATATCAAGAGCCCTTTCTCCCAGGGGCTGGCGGTGTTCGATCTGGCCTCGGGCGGGTACGAGGTCGTGCGCCCGGCCGGCGCGTCTCCCCGCTGGCTGGCCGACGGTTTCCGTCTCATCTACCACGAGGGGGACGCCGTCCGCGTGCTGGACACGCGCAGCGGGCAGGACGAGCCCCTTCCCCTGCCGCCGCTGGCCGGCCTGTACGGGGTCAGCCTGTCCCGTGACAAACAGACGCTGGTCGCCTTCCTCTACGAGCTGCGCTCCAACATCTGGCTGCTCGAGGGGGCGTCCTAGCCCGCTACTCGAACTCGCTCAGGATCCAGATGTCGCCCCCTTCGGGGCGAAAGCGGTCGAAGAGGACCTGGGTGCCGTCGGGAGACCACACCGGGTAGTCGATGCGCACCGCCGGGTCGTCGAACTCGAAGACCGGGTAGGGCTCGCCACCGTCCAGGGGGGAGACCCAGAGGGTCTTGTGGCCGGTGACGTCCAGGACGTGGGATCCGCCGGGTGACAGGGACAGATGCCCTCCCCCGGCCACCCGGGAAAGCGGCACCGGCTCTCCACCCTGCCAGGGGACCCTGAGGATCGGCAGGGGCGTGCCCGAAGCGCTGCGATAGAGGATGGAGGAGCCGTCGGGGGTCCAGCGCAGGAAGTGGCCGGTGACCCCGGTCTGGGTCAGGACCCGCTGGCCGCTGCCGTCGGCGGCCATCACCCAGACTTCCCGGCGCCCTTCCCGGTCCGACTGGAAGGCGATGTGGGTGCCATCGGGTGAGTAGCAGGGGTTCACGTCGGCGGCGGGGTCCGAGGTCAGCCGCAGCATCTCGCCAGAGGCCACCTCGACGGTGTAGATGTCGGCGTTTCCCTCCCGGGAGGAGAAGAAGACGAGATGCTCTCCGTCTGGAGACCAGAACGGCTGGTAGTCGCCACCGGCACCCATGGTGAGCTGTCGCGTCGAGCCGTCCTGGCCATCGTGCAGCCAGATGTTCATGTCGCCAGCCCGGTCGGAGTTGAAAGCGATGAAGCGTCCGTCTGGAGACCAGGAGCCACGGCTGTCCTCGCGGGTGGTGGCGATGATCTCCCTGGGAGCGCCTGTGGGCCTGCCGGTGGCCGGGTCCACGGGGAGAGTCCAGAGATCGGCGTTCTGCTTGAGGATGGCCAGGGCGAGATGGCCGCTGCCCCCCATGGACAGGTCCACGTCCTGGCCGGCGCCGCTGGTGATCTGCTGTGGCTGCCCCGTCCCCCGGCCGGACGGGTCCAGGGCCAGGCGCCAGACGTTGAGGCCGCCGCTGCGGTCCGAGGTGAAGTAGACGTGGCGGCCGGAGGCCGAGATGACGGGTCCCATGTCCCGGTTCGGGTCATCGGTGAGCATCCGGAGCTCACCAGTCGCCACGCCCACCGTGGCGATGTCGAAGGTGGTCCGGTGCAGCACCTGGAACACCACGAGCCGGCCGTCGGGAGACCAGCGGGGGCGGAGGTGATCGATGTCCTCCGAAGCATCCGAGGTGAGCTGCACCGGATTGCGCCCGCGCTCGTCCACCAGCCAGATTCGGCTCGCGGATCCGCGTCCGGCGTCCACGGCGATGCGCCGTCCGTCGGGGGACCAGGCCGGATTGTAGGCGTCCTCCACCACCAGCGTGGTGGCGCCGCTGGCCAGGTCCACGCTCCAGACGTCACCGCCGCCGAAGCGGCCGAACACGTCGTCCGGCTCCATCTTCCGGCCCGGAGTCCGGGCGCGCACGAACAGCAGGGAGGCCCCGTCCGGCGACCAGGCGGGCTGGATGTCGTCGGTGGGACCGGTGGTCACCTGCCTCTCCTGTCCCGACGCCCGCTCCTGGACGAAGATCTTGTGGATGCCCCCGGTCTCCCGGCAGTAGGCCAGGCTGGCGCCGTCGGGGGACCAGGCCGGGAACCGCTCCACGCCGGGCGCGAAGGTGGCCTGCTCCAGCACCGGCAGGCGCGCCATGGGGGGCACCTCGGGGCTCCGCAGCAGCGGGACGAGCCACAGGGCGGCCAGCAACGCCACCGCAGCCGCCGCCCAGACGGTCCAGGAGGAGCGTCGCCGGGCGGGCCGCCGGCGGGAAGCCGCCGCCTCCTCCAGCTCGAGACGCACGTCGCCTGCGTCCCGCATGCGCCGCGCCGGGTCCTTCTCCAGGCAGCGCCGAAGCAGGCCGCGCACGGCCTCCGGCGTCGACGCCGGCAGGGCCCTCCAGTTGGGCTCGTGCTCCAGGATGGCGGCCAGGCACTCGGCGGCGCTGGTGCCTGGGAACGCCCGCTTGCCGGTGAGGCACTCGAAAAGCACACAGCCCAGGGCCCACAGGTCCGTGCGCTGGTCCACCGCCTCGCCCCGGGCCTGCTCGGGGCTCATGTACCCCAGGGTCCCCAGGATCATGCCGGCGGCGGTGGACTCCAGGCCCCGGGTCGCCGCCCGCGAGGCGTCGGTCGCCTCGTCCCGGAACAGCTTGGCCAGGCCGAAGTCCAGGAGCTTGGCCTGGCCGTCGGCGGTGAGCATGATGTTGTCCGGCTTCAGGTCCCGGTGGATGACCCCGCTGTCGTGGGCGCGGGCCAGGGCGCCGGCGATCTGCCGCCCCAGGTCCAGGGCCGTGGCCAGGTCCAGGGGGCCGCGCCCCAGGCGCCGGCGCAGCGACTCCCCCTCCACCAGCTCCATGGCCAAAAAGTGCATTCCCTCCGCCTGCTCCAGGCTGTGGATGGCGGCGATGCCGGGATGGCTCAGCGAGGCCAGGACCCGCGCCTCCCGCTCGAAGCGGGCGCGGCGCTCCGGGTCCAGGGCCGCCGTGTCGGGAAGGAGCTTGAGGGCCACCTCGCGGCCCAGGGCGGTGTCAACCGCCCGCCACACCACACCCATCCCGCCCTCGCCGATCTTCTCGAGGAGGCGGAAGTGGCCGAGGGACTGGCCGGCCTGCAGGGTCATGAGCGTCTGGTGCACACCGGGAAGCAGGGCACGTCTTCAGACTACCATTTCGTACCAGGGACCGGAATCTATCTCCCTGCGGCGGAAGGGCTTGACAAAGCCGCCGGCACCGTGGATATTCACACGCGATTCGACGGACCCTGGAGCGTCTCGGCCCCTGCTGGGGCGGCGCTGAACCCCACGTAAGGAGAGGAGAGGACCCGCGATGCGACCCAGCAGCCTGATGAAGTTCGGAGCCCTGGCACTTGTGGGACTGGTGCTTGTCGGCGCCGTGGTGGTGTGGGCCAAGCAGAAGCCCGTTTCCTACACGGAGGTCAATCCGGCCATCGAGCCCATCGAGCCGGAGATGGTCACCATCCCGGCGGGCTGCTTCATCATGGGGGACGATGAGCACGGGCTTGAGACGGAGAAGCCCGAGCGCGAGGTCTGCCTGTCGGAGTACCGCATCGGCAAGTACGAGGTCACCTGCGAGGAGTACCTGCGCTTCTGCGAGGCCACCGACCGTCCCTGTCCCCGGGATCCCGACTTCATCGAGGACAGTCCCCAGTTCATGGACTACTGCAAGAAGTACCCGCGCTACCCGGTGATCATGGTCAGCTGGACCGAGGCCGCGGCGTACGCCAAGTGGCTGTCGGATCGCACCGGCAAGGACTACCACCTCCCCACCGAGGCCCAGTGGGAGAAGGCGGCCCGGGGCGGCCTGGAGGGGAAGCTCTACCCCTGGGGCGACGAGAAAGATCCCAGCATGGCCCACCTGCTGAGCACCTGGGAGGTGGGACCGGTGGAGGTGGGGCTGTACCCGCCCAATGGCTACGGCCTGTTCGACGTGGCGGGGAATGTCTTCGAGTACACCCAGGACTGGTACCACGAGACCTACTACAGCTGGGGCCCGAAGCAGGACCCCGTCGGGCCGTCCGGCTTCCAGGCCTATACCTCCCTGCTCAATCCGCAGATCCGCAGCCGCTGGAAGGGGCGGTGCCGCACCATCCGGGGCGGCTCCTACCGGGGCGGCTGGGACTACGGCGACTACCTGACCCTGGGGATCAAGGGCCGGGACGAGACGCCGCCCTACGTCTTCATGCATGGCTGGGTCTACCAGGAGCCCTACGACCACTTCGACCTGGGCTTCCGGCTGGCCGAGGGCGGCGTCTGGCGCTAGCTTCCGGAGGCGGCGTCCAGCCAGCGCCCTTGCTTCAGGTCGAAGATCCTGAAGGAGTCCACCTCGTCCGGGCGGCGGAGCAGCACGCCCCGGGGGAGGATGTACGCCGGAGCTCCCGCCGGCGTGGGATGCCGTAGGGCCAGGTGCTCCTGCCAGGCCTGGCGGCTCCGCAGCCAGAGAGTGCCCGCGGCATCGGACACCACCCGCTCGGCTTCCATTGATGCACCGGCCTCGGGCCCGGTGAGGATGTAGACCGGACTCCCGGCAGTGGCCGGGGCACGCTCGGCGTAGAAGCGCCAGGCGTGGGGGTTGCCGCCGTAGCTCCCGGCGGGGACGCGGGGATCGAAGTCGTAGGGAAGAAGGGCCAGCAGCAGCAGGGAGCGCTGAAACGCCGCCATCTCCATCCGGTCATAGCCGCCGGCGCGATCCTCCACGGTGGACCCCACCGTCCGCGAGGCGGTGTAGAGCCGGCCCGATGCCGGCAGCGACAGCCAGCACGCGGCCAGCAGGCAGACCGCCAGGCCGGCGCGCAGGCCCCACCGGCGCCGGCTGCTCGCCCCGGGGAAGGTCCTCCAGAAGGCGGCCAGCGGCAGGATCATGGCCGGGATGAAGTGGTGCAGGGAGATGAAGGCCTGCACGTAGAACAGCAGGCCGTAGGCCCAGCCCACGGCGCAGAGGGCGCGGGCGGTGCCGTCCAGGCGGCGCCACGCCAGGATGGTCAAGGCCGGAAGGATGCCGGACGGGATCACCCAGAAGGCCACGCGACCCAGATCGCTGAACTGCAGGTAGCGGAAGCGGGAGGCCAGCCCGGACAGGCCGTACTCTCCGCCCGGCGCGGGGAGGCCCAGCAGGCCCAGCGCGCCAGGAGCGGCGGCGAGGAGAAGGGCGAGCCCCAGCCAGACACCTGCGGCGGCCAGCAGAGGCCGCGCCGGCAGGGGACGCTTCCACGCCAGCAGCGCCGCCAGCCACAGGCCGGCCAGCAGGGAGGCGCTGGGCAGGGCCAGGAGGGCGAGGGCGAGCATCCCCGCCGCCGACCGGGCCCGTCCCTCCTCCACCGACAGGATGAACGCCAGGAAGAGAGCCATGAAGAGGGTGTCCTGGGCCGCCGGCATGGCCAGGTCGGCGGCATAGGGGTGGTACGTGGCGCTGAACGCAAGGGCCAGTACCAGGGGGAGCAGCCCCGCCGCCGCCAGCAGCCGCTCACCCCGGCCCAGGGGATGCGCCCGTCCCTGGTCCGCCAGCGCCAGGATGGCCGCCAGCAGGGCGCCCAGGCCCAGCACGAAGGGGGCCCGGGCAGCCACCTCCAGCTCCCCCAGCAGACGGATGAGCCAGGAGGCAGGGTAGGCGAACAGCATGGAGGTCAGCCCGGGGAACGAGGCCAGGTCCGGCACCTCGGCCGGCCAGAAGGGGAGGCCCTGGTGCAGGACCAGCCGGGCGCTCTCGTAGGCGTGGACGCCGTCGCCGTTGAAGCTCTCCCAGTGGAACTTGGGGGCCAGGGCGGAAAGGACCAGGAAAGGGAGCCCCAGGAGGAGCGCCATGGTGGTGCCCGCATGGGGCGCCTGCCATGGGAGGGGGAGCGGTTGCCGCCGCCGCGCGCGCGTCACCAGCAGCGCGGCCGCCGCGCCGCCGAGGAGCAGGCAAAGAGCCGCGAAACGGCCACCCCGGAGCGGCGCGCCGGCAGCGGCCTCCAGCGCCGCCGCCGGGAGGCTCAGCACCGGCATGGTCCAGGCCAGTCCCCAGAGCAGCCAGCGGCCGGGATCCCGGGCCTGTCCAAGGGCCAGCGCCAGCAGGAGCCCCGGCGCCAGGCACAGGAGCAGGCTGCTCACCACCACGGCGGGAGCCCACAGGTAGAGGAGCAGGCCGTGGGCGGGAACGAACCAGGGGAAGGCCGACCCGGCCATGGGGTGCAGGGCAGCGGCGCGGGCGGCGGCGCCCGGGTCCACCAGGGCGGGCAGCAGTGCCACCCCCAGGGCCAGGACCAGGCGGCGCAGCTCCCGCGTCATGCTTCTGGGGGGCGGATCTAGAGGGACCCGTCAGCCGCGGCAGGCGGATCGTAGGCGCAGAACGGGTCGGAGCCCATGATGTCGGACTCCATGCCCCGGGCGCGTGCACGGGAGCCGCCGCACATCCAGCGGTACTCGCACGCACCGCACTTGCCGTGGAGCTGGTCCATGTCCCGCAGGCGGTGCAGGTCGGGGGAGTCCCGGTAGATCTCCGACAGGAGTCGGGTCTTCACGTTTCCCAGCAGCGGCTCGGGAAGGAAGCCGGCCGGGTAGACCTCGCCCCGGTGGGAGACGAAGATCACGCCGTTGCCGTCGCGCACGCCGAATCCCATCCGCTTCCCCACCTGGGCCACCGCCTCCCGGGGCATCCCTTCGGCCAGCTTGCGCTGCAGCCAGTAGCGGCGGTAGTGGGGCGCCTCCACGGTGCTGATGTGGAAGGGCGCGCCCTGGGAGGTCTCGTACACCCACTCGAACAGGTCCTCCACCTCCTGGGCCGAGGGGATGCCCAGGTCCTCGCCGCGGCCCACCGGAACCAGCAGGAAGAGGCTCCAGCGCTTCACCGGCGGGCTGTGCTGATCCCGCAGGAGCTCGAACATGTCCGGCAGGTGGGGCAGGGTGGCGGTGGTCACCGTGGTGTTGATCTGCACGGGGATCTGGAACTCCCGGGCCCAGGCCAGGGCGTTCTGGGAGTGGACGAAGGTTCCCTCCACGCCGCGGAAGGCGTCATGGATGGCCGCCGTGGGGCCGTCCAGGCTGACCCCCATGGCCGCAACGCCCAGCTCGCGGAAGCGGCCGACGGTGTCGCGGGTCAGCAGCGGGGTGGTGCTGGGGGTCACCCCCATGGGCAGGCCGATCTCATGGCCGTAGGCGATGAGTCCCATCAGGTCCGGCCGCTTGAGGGGGTCGCCTCCGGTCAGGATGAGCATGCTGCCCATTTGCTGGACGTCCCGCATGAGGGCGCGCCCCTGCTCGGTGGTCAGCTCCAGGGGATCCCGGTGGGGGATGGCGTCGGCGCGGCAGTGCTGGCACGCCAGATCGCAGGAGATGGTGGTCTCCCAGTAGACGTTGCGGGGTGCCTGCCGGTAGATGTACCCGGGGTACTCGGTGTGTGCGACCAGCTCCGGCTTGCCCAGCACGAGGCGCCTCCCTTGTGGGCGGTGAATGGCCCCATTGTAGCCGACCCGGGTGCGCCGGGCCGGCCCGGGTCAGACCTGGACGGTGCGGCTGTAGTCCTGGCCCACGCGCCCCTTGCGGCAGGCGTCGGTGAGCATGAAGCGCGCCGAGAGGGAGGCCTGCAGCTCCAGCGCCTCGGACAGGGGGGCGCCGCAGGCGCGGCGCACGCACTCGGCGATGGCGGCCCGGGCCGCCTCGCCCGCCGGGCCCACGGCCGGCAGGTCGGCCAGGCCGTCGGCCGGGATGTCCAGGGCCCCGGCCTGCACCTTGGGCGCCGGCAGGCCGCCGGCCTCGCCGGCCGCCGTCTTCCAGGCGGCCGCCAGGGCGGACTCCAGGGGCGCCGCGTGATCCACCAGCCAGCCCGCGGCCGCCTTCCCCGCGACCGGCCGCCCCTCCAGCAGCAGCCGCAGCAGCTTCGGCCAGGCCTCCTTGCCGCGCTTGCGGAAGGGCCAGTGGCACCCTTCCATGCCGGGGACCACCGGCAGGGTGACCTCGGGGAACCCCAGCGAGGCCTCCTCGGTGGCCACCACCACGTGGCAGTGCTGCATCAGCTCCAGCATCCCGCCAAGGCAGCGCTTGCCGTGGATGAACCCCACCGAGATCTTGAAGTCGTCGTGCAGCCTCCGGGCCGTGCGCGACCAGGAGGCGGCCACCCGCACGCCGTCCTCCTCCCGCTCCAGGGCCGGGTAGAACTCGCTGGTGTCGGCCCCCACCAGCTGGGTGGACAGGTGGAAGTCGCCGGTGAGGATCACGCGCTCGATCCCCTCTCCCTTGAGCCAGTCCACGGCACGGTTCAGCTCGGCGTCCACGTCGGCGTTGTAGCTCTCCCGGCCCAGGGTGAGGACGCCCACCTTGCCGTCGTGCTCGGCATTGACGTAGAGCTGGCGCCAGGCCGGGGTGTCCATCTCCTCCAGCACGCCGGGATGCCACGCCCCGCCCGCCGCACCGGGGTGCAGCCGGTGGTAGGCCTCCACTCGCCGGCGCACGCCCTCGGGCCCCTCGGCCCGCATGCGGGCCAGCACGCCGCGGCGAAGCTGCGCGCACAGCTCGCCCATGATGTTGATGTGGGACAGATGCCCGCGCCGCTCGTGGACCAGCAAGCTGCACATCTGGTAGAGGGAGCCCAGCATCCAGTCGTTGAAGCGCTCCTCGTAGTCCCGGTCCAGGGACCAGTCCACTAGCGGCCGGAAGTGGTCGGGCGGGTACCAGCCC
>JBFGDW010000109.1:0-9998 GCA_041580435.1 Candidatus Polarisedimenticolia bacterium
CCCAGCTTCGCTTCGCCGGGTTCCTGGAGCGGCGCGCCGCCGAGCCGCATCTGACCTTCAGGGCCTGGCTGCGGGAAATGGGCGGCGCCATCGAGGAGTAAAACCCTGTAAAGTCGAGACTTCCCCGGGGCTTGCCCTTGACCCGCCTTCCGCGGCCCGCGTATCATCTGCCCAACCCCCGTGGGAGCGCGAACATGAGCGAGGAGACCGCCCGGCTGGACCGGATGCTCTCCGCCAACCTCTTATGGTTTGGCCGTGTGCTGAACAAGCGGTTCGAGGACCTGCTGGCGTCCAAGGGCGGTGGGCTGACCATGCCCCAGGCCCGCATCCTGTTGCGCCTGGACCACTTCGGCCCGCTCGGCCCGCGCGTGCTCGCCGCCGCCACCGAGATGGAGCCACCGGCGCTGGCCCGCACCGTGAGCCACATGGAGCGGCTGGGCCTCGTGCGCCGGAACCGCGACTCGGACGACCGGCGGGAGGTGGTGGTGGACCTGACCAGGGCCGGGCGGCGCAAGGTGCCCGAGCTGGTGAAGCTGTTCGCCGAGGCCGACGCCTGGCTCACCAAGGGCCTCCCGCGGGAGGTGGCCCAGCGGCTGGTGGCCCGGCTGTCCAGCCTGCGCGAGCGGCTGTGCGCCAGTGCGCCGGCCGCGGAGGCGGCAGTGCAGGAGAAACCAGGCGGCGACTCGCCCGGGGCGTTCGAGGAAGCATCATGAGAGGCGGCTTGGCGGTGGCCCTGGCGCTGGCCGCGGCGGTGCCGGCCCTTGGCCAGGCTCCTGACTCCCAGGGCCCGCCCCCGGCGCTGGTGGAGACGGCCGCCGTCATCTCCGCCCCCATCACCGAGGAGATCTCCCTGGTGGGGAGCGTGCGCCCCATCCGCGACAGCCTCATCGCCAGCGAGGTGGCCGGCCGCGTGCTGCAGCGGCCCGTGGAGAACGGCGACACGGTCAAGAAGGGCGCTCCCCTCGTGGTCCTGGATCGCTCGCGCCTGGAGCGCGACCTCGCCCAGGCCGAGGCCGAGCTCAAGGAGGTCGAGGCACGTCTCGACCTGGCCCGCCGCCAGGAGGCGCGCGCGCAGGAGCTGCACGCCAGCGACGTGCTGGCCCCCCGCTTCCTGGACGACGCCATGACCGAGCGCAAGGCCCAGGAGGGGCGCAAGGCCCAGGTGGAGGCCCGCATCGCCGCCATCAAGGACGACCTGGAGCGCAGCATCATCCGGGCGCCGTTCGCCGGCGTGGTGACCGAGATCCGCACCGAGGTGGGCCAGTGGCTGGAGATGGGCGACCCGGTGGCGCGCCTGGCGGATTTCGACACCATCGAGATCACCATGGACCTGCCCGAGCGCCACTACCCGCACATCTCCCGTGGCGACGCGGCGCCGGCCACCCTGGACGCCCTGCCAGGCCTGCGCCTGGACGGCAAGGTGTTCGCGCTGGTGCCCCGGGCCGGCAGCGCCGCCCGCACCTATCCGGTGATCGTGCGCGCCCCCAACCCGGGCCGCCAGGTGGGAGCCGGCATGCTGGCCCGGGTCAAGCTGATCCTCTCCACCAGCGCCGAGACGCTCCAGGTGCCCAAGGACGCCATCGTGCGCGAGCAGTCCGGCGACGTGGTCTACCGGGTGGATGGCGACACGGCCCAGCTTGTCCAGGTGCGCACCGGGCGCTCCAACGGCAACCGCATCGAGGTCCAGGGCGACCTCAAGGCGGGTGACCAGGTGGTGGTGCGCGGCAACGAGCGCCTGGCGCCGGGGCAGAAGCTGCGCTTCGGCGGCGGCGAGTCGGCCAACGCCTCGGCTGGCTCGCGCTGATGGGCCTGATCCGCTACGCCATCCGCTACCCCATCACCGTGGCGGTGGGGGTGATCCTGGTTTCCCTGTTCGGGCTCGTGGCCCTGACCTGGGTGCCGGTGCAGCTCACTCCCAACGTGGACCGGCCCCAGGTGACGGTGCAGACCGTCTGGCCCGGGGCCAGCCCCCAGGAGATCGAGCGGGAGATCGTGGACGAGCAGGAGGAGCAGCTCAAGAACGTGGATGGCCTCCTCAAGATGGAAAGCCAGTCCATGGAAGGGATGGGCCGCATCGTCATGGAGTTCCCGGTGGGGACGGACCTGAACGCCGCGACGCTGAAGGTCTCCAACAGGCTGGAGCAGGTTCCTTCCTACCCCGATGACGCCGACAAGCCGGTCATCTTCAACGTGGACGCCGCCTCCTCGGCCATGGCCTGGTTCATCGTCTCCACCCTTCCCGGCAACAACGTGGACATCCAGACCCTGTTCGACTACCTGGATGACGAGGTCAAGCCGCTCATGGAGCGTGTCCAGGGCGTGGCCCAGTCCAACGTGTTCGGCGGCCGCGAGCGGGAGATGCAGGTCATCGTCGATCCGAAAAAGCTGGCGGTGCGGAAGCTGACCCTGAGCCAGGTGGCGGCGGCGCTACGCGCCGAGAACCGCGACTACTCCGCCGGTGAATTCGATGAGGGGAAGCGCCGCTACCTGGTGCGGACCATCGGCGATTACCGCAGCCCCGAGGATGTGGAGAACGTCATCATCACCACGGTGGAAGGGGCGCCCATCTTCGTGCGCGACATCGGCCGCGTTGAGCTGGGCCACCGCAAGGCCGCCGGCTTCGTGCGCCACAAGGGGCGGCCGGCGCTGGCCATGAACGCCCTGCGCGAGCCGGGCACCAACGTCCTCACCGTCATGCAGGCGCTGTCTGCGACTGTGCGCGAGATCGACGACGAGATGATGCGGCCGCGCGGGCTGCGCATGGAGCAGGTCTACGACCAGACCGACTACATCGAGTCGGCCATCGGTCTGGTGAACTCCAACATCGTGGTGGGCGGCGCGCTGGCCATCCTGGTGCTGGTGCTGTTTCTGCGCTCCTTGTCGGGGACGTTCACGGTGGCGGTGTCCATTCCCATCTCTGTGGTGGCGACGTTCCTGGTCATGGCGGCCATGGGCCGGACCATCAACGTGGTGTCGCTGGCGGGGCTGGCCTTCGCCGTGGGGATGGTGGTGGACAACTGCATCGTGGTGCTGGAGAACATCTTCCGCCACCGGGAGATGGGCAAGCCGCGGACCCAGGCGGCGCTGGACGGCGCCGTGGAGGTGTGGGGCGCCGTGCTGGCCTCCACCCTGACCACCGTGGCGGTCTTCCTGCCGGTGATCTTCGTGGAGGAGGAGGCGGGACAGCTCTTCCGCGACATCGCCATCGCCATCTCCGCGGCGGTGATCCTGAGCCTGGCGGCGGCCATGACGGTGATCCCGACGCTGACGGCGCGGATCCTGGGCACCGGTGGGCGCGGCGCGGCGGCCGCCGCGGCGGCCGGCCAGGCGGCAACCCGTGACGCCATACCAGGGACGGGCGCGGCGTCGCCGTCCAGTCCCGCAGCCGCGGCCGGGGAGGTGCGCCGTCCGCTGGCCTTCCTGGATCGGATCTTCGGCGGCGTCCCCGACGCCATCGGCGCGACGGCAGCCTGGCTCAACCAGTCCACCCTGCGGCGCTTCGCCGTCATCGGCCTTCTCGCCGTCCTGTCCATCGGCGGCTCCTGGGCTCTCATGCCCAAGGCCGAGTACCTGCCCACCGGCAACTCCAACTTCGTCGTCGGCATCGTGCTGCCGCCGCCGGGCTACAACGTGGAGGAGAAGCTCAGCATCGCCCGCCATGTGGAGTCGCAGCTCGCCCCGTACTGGGAGGCGAAGCCCGGCTCGCCCGAGGCGGAGAAGCTGGCCGGCGGCGGGCTGTCCAACTACTTCTTCGGCGCCTTCGAGTCGCAGATCTTCATGGGGATGCGCGCCAATGACGACACCCGCGTGCGCGAGACGCTGCCGGTGCTCCAGGACATCCTGGCCACCATCCCCGGCGCCATCGGCTTCGCCCAGCAGTCCAGCATCTTCGAGCGCGGGCTGGAGACCAGCCGCTCGGTGAGCGTAGACATCCGCGGGCCGCGCATCGAGGATTTGCTGGCGGTGGGCAACCAGCTCTTCGGGCGCATCCTGCAGGAGATGCCAGGCGCCCAGGTGCGCCCCATCCCGGGCCTGGACCTGAGCAACCCGGAGGTGCGGCTGTTCCCCGACCGGCGGCGCATGGCCGACGTGGGCGTCACCAACCAGGAGCTGGGCTTCACCGTCAATGCCCTGGTGGACGGCGCCAAGGTCTCCGACTACCGCATCGATGGACGCGAGATCGATCTGGTGCTCAAGGGGGACGAGCAGACCTTCGAGGGTGGACACGACCTGGCAGCCATCCCCATCAATACGCCCACCGGCGACCTGGTGACGCTGGGCAGCATGGCCACCGTCGAGGCCGTGGGCGGACCGGCGCAGATCCAGCACCTGGAGCGGCAGCGGGCCATTCGCCTGCTGGTGTCGCCGCCCCAGGAATTGCCGCTGGAGCAGGCCATGGAGACGCTGCGGGACGACTTCATCGCGTCCATGGATGCCAGCGGCGCCCTGCCACCCGGCGTGAGCATCAGCCTGTCGGGCACCGCCGACGACCTGACCCGCACCCGGGATGCCCTCATGGGCAACTTCCTGCTGGCCCTGGCCATCACCTACCTGCTCATGGCGGCGCTGTTCCAGTCCTGGGTCTATCCGCTGGTGATCATGTTCTCGGTGCCGCTGGCGGCGCTGGGCGGCTTCCTGGGCCTGCGGGTGGCCAACCTGGCCACGGGGCAGTCGCTGGACGTGCTCACCATGCTGGGCTTCGTCATTCTCATCGGCATCGTGGTCAACAACGCCATCCTCATCGTGCACCAGGCCCTGAACCTGATGCGCGACGGCGGGCTCACCGCCGATGAGGCGATCCCCGAGTCGGTGCGCACGCGGGTGCGGCCCATCTTCATGAGCAGCGCCACCAGCATCTTCGGCATGCTGCCGCTGGTGCTCTTCCCCGGCGCCGGCTCGGAGCTGTACCGCGGCCTGGGGAGCGTGGTCATCGGCGGCCTGGCGCTGTCCACGCTGTTCACGCTGGTGCTGGTGCCGGCCCTGTTCAGCCTGACCGTGGACGCCCGCCGCTGGGTGCGCCGGCTGTTCGGCCGCGCTACCCGTCCCGCTCCCGCCAGCGAGGGCGCCACGGTCTGACGCTCCGCCGCGGGCGGGCGCGTCCCGGCCGCGAGCCGGGTCTCTCGCTACGGACGCGCGGGGACGGGCTCGCCGGCCTTTCGCCGCGCGTGGTAGGCCGCGCGCAGCGCATTCACCAGGCGCTCGTCCACCAGGCCGGCTGGATCGCCCTGGAAATCCAGGCCGTTGTCCTTGCGGAAGGCATCCACGGCGCTGATGGCCTCGGCGTCGTAGACGGCGTAGGCATCATCGAAGGCCCTGGCCTTCTCCTGGAACGCCGAGATGGCCTGGCGGAAGGCCGCCGGGTCGGTGCGCATGAGGCTCCGGTCGGCGTCGAACTCGGGCGCCTCCGGGAAGGCCGGAAGCTCCGGACGCCAGTACCCGAGGGCGTGCAGCATGCGCTTGAGCTCCACCACGTCGTCGCCGCGCACGGCGGAGAAGGTCCGGTAGCCCAGGCGGCGCGCCGTGGTGTAGTAGACGCGCTTCATCTCGGCCACCGGGGTCTCATGCTCCCCCACGTCGATGGACACCGCCAGGTGATCGCCGCCGCGGCCCGGATCGTCGGGGTCGGCCACCCGCAGCGCCGCCGACTGCAGGTAGCCCCAGCGCTTGTCGCCCCCCGTGGCCTGCCCCGCCTCCAGCGCCAGGATCAGACGCTCGGCCAGCGGCATCCCGATGCCGGCGGTGGACTCGAAGTGATCGGCCACGGCGTCGACCACCTCCCGGCCCACCAGGATGTTCCCCTGCACCGTGTAGTTCTTCCCCTGCCGGCTGCCGGCCCAGGGGTTGTTCTCGGCGCCGGTGTGGGCAACGGTTCGCCCCTGCATGTCGATGATGCCGACCTGGCGCAGCTCGCGCCCGGCGTCGTCGGCCAGCAGCCGGGCCAGGGCGTCCTCGGGCGCCAGCCCCTGCTCCAGGAGGTCCAGCCCCTGGCGCCCGTACTCCACCACCGTCCACGACTGGGTGGCCACGGCACCCACCCCGGCCCGCACCCACGGCACCGCCCGGCCCACGAACGGCACCCGCGTGGTCACCGCCACGCCGCTCTGCCCGGTCTCCGGATCGATGGCACAGATGGAGAAGGTGGCCCGGGCCGGGGCGGCGGCGGCCACGGCGGCCAGGAGGATCAGGAGGGCGAGGGGGCGGCGCATCGCCGGCATCCTAACACGCCCCCCTCTTGCCGGCCGGGCGGGGGTCTGTCAGCATTCCGCCGAGGGAGGGCAGAAGCATGCGAACCGCACGGGTAGCTCTGATCGGGACGCTGGTCCTGCTGGTCGCAGGGCTGGGCAGCACTATCGAGGCCAAGAAGAAGAAGGATCCCATGCACGTCCGGGACGGCGTGCTGGACGAGATCGATCTGCGTGTGGCAGCCATCGAGCGGTCCATCCCGGTGGTCATCCGGACGTTTCCCGCCGACAAGGCCGAGCTGGGGACGGGAGAGGAGGGCGGCAAGGAGAACCGGGTGGAGGCGGCCCAGAGCATGCAGAAGCTGGCGCCGGACCTTCTGAAAGAGGCCCTGAAGAAGGCGCTGGCAGAGAGTGGCGTCTTCGGCGCGCTCATCACCGACGACGGCGGCACGGTGCCCGAGGGCGCGGTCGTCATCGAGGGCCGGTTCGTGCTCATCGACCCCGGCAGCCGGGCCAAGCGTTACTGGGTCAGCTTCGGCGCTGGCAAGAGCGGCGTCGGCGTGGCGGGCACGGTGAAGGACAGCGCCGGCGAGCTGCTGGCCAGCTTCAAGCACCGCAAGCACTCCGGCATCGGCGTCGGCGGCGGCGACTACATCAAGTTCATGAGCGACGACACCAAGGACGTGGGCAAGGACATCGCCCGCTTCCTGACCGGGTGGGCCACGGGGAAGGACCTGAGCGACGACTGAGTCAAGGGGCCGTGGCGGTCTGCAGATCCCCGATGAGAGCCACCGCCCGCGCCCGCCAGTCGGCGGCCATGTCGTCGGGGATCTTGGTCCCCTTGGCGTCGTAGCCATCCAGGGCGCGGATGAAGGCCTGCAGGATCCGGATGTTGTTGCCGTGGAGCTTCCTGGCGCCGGCCTCGTCCCCGGCCACGGCGCGGGCCAGGGCCTTCTCCTGGTTGGAGGCACCGGGCCGAGCCAGCAGCGGCAGCAGCCCGGCGGTGGCGATGCCGCTGGCGTTGGCCGCCTCGATATCGGCCATCAGCCCGTCGATCTGGAGACCGATGTAGCGGCTCTGGCTCTCGATGCCCGCCGTCACTGTCTGCTCCACGACGACCTGGTGGGTGGCCGGCGGGGTTTCCGGGTCGCCCGTGCTGGTGACCTTGACCACGACCTGATACGTCGTGTCCTCCATGCCGGCCCAGCCGGCCGGCACCTGGACCTGCAGGCTGTCCGCGGCCGCGGCCAGCGGCGCCAGCGGGCCCAGGATCGGGCCCAGGCCGGCCACGTCGGTCCATGCTGCCGGGATGGCGGTGGGCACGGCGCGGTACGGACAGCCGGGGCCCGGGTCCGCGGGCAGGCTCCCCAGGGTGGCCAGGGTGCAACCTGCCTGGTTGAAGTCGACGAAGGTCGCCGCCACCGTCATGGAGTCGTCCTGGTTGCCGAAATTGGTGCCCGTGACGCTGTAGAGCTGCGGCTGCCCCGGCGCTCCGGTGGGTGTCACCGGACGCACGTCAACCTCCGGCTCGAAGAACGAGTCCACCTGCAGGAACACCACGTCGGTGGCTCCCAGCCGGGCCAGGCCCGAGGGATCGGTGGCCGCCAGCCCCTTGGCACGGGCGTCGGCGCTGTCCATCTGCACCCGCACCGGGTACACCCCGGGGGCGGTGAGGGGGTGCCGGAAGGGGCTCAGGTTGAAGACGAGCTCCCCCGAGTCGGTGTAGGCCGGCACACCCACCAGGGCGAGCTGGCCCAGATCGGCCGGCGCCGGGAGGATGCGCCAGTCGTCCACCGGATCCTCGTCCACAAGCCCGTCGCCGTCGGCATCGCGCTCGGCGGCCGTCGCCCCGTCGGGGCCGGCCGGGTCCTCGTCGATGAGCTCGGTGCGGTCGGACCGCACCTGGCCGCCGGCGCTGTAGCAGTCGTCGGCCACGCCGTTGTAGGGGTTGCCGCGGAAGTGGGCGCCCACGGCGTCCACGCAGTCGAAGTCGGTGTTGGGGTTGATGCCGAAGACGTAGGGCGGCGACTGGCCGGGCCGGTTGGAGAGGGCCACCCGCAGGTTGTCGAAGGTGCCCGGGACGCTGCCCAGGTTGCGGACCGCCACCTGGTATTCGCCGAACTCGCCAGGCCGGATGAGGCTGGTGTCGCCGGTGGCCGTCCTGCCGTCCACCGTCAGGGCGTGGTTGGTGACGAACACCGGGATCTCCACCGGCCCGGTGCCCGCGTGCTGGCCGATGGGGATGCCGAAACTGCCGGCGCTGAACTGAAAGCTGTACAGGTCCAGAGAGGCCACGTCGGGAAGGGGCGAGAGAATGCCCCCGAACTGGAGCCGCGCGTTGAGCTTCAGCTCGACAGTGTTCAGGATCAGCGTGAAGTCATCGAGGCTCACCGTGCCGGTGTCGGCCAGGGTCGCAGCGTCGAAGTTGTCATAGCGCACGGGCCCCAGATCCAGGGGCGGCTCTCCCTCGTCCTTGGAGTGCCTGTACTGGAGCGGCGTCACGGCGCCCGCGCCTGCGGCCGCGTCACCGGTGGCGTTCCATCCGGCCTCCACCAGGTCGGAGCCGAAGTTGAGCTCCATGCCCAGACCGATGCCCAGGCTGGCCCCGTTGGCACCCAGGACCAGCCCCGTGCAGATGGGACGCTTCTTCTTCTTGATGGTGACGGTCTCCTTTCGCACCAGCGCCTCGGCGCAGTCCGCCCGCACATCGAAGCTCTTGGACGTGGGGAAGGGGAAGGTCCGTAGCCGCTTCACCGACGGGTTCAGGGGATCCGCCTCCAGGCCGAAGGGGGTGGTGAAGCTGGCGCAGTCCCCGAGCTGGTTCTTCAGGGCTCCCCGCAATCCCTCGTCGGAGGCGAAATCCAGGCCGAACTGCACCATGTTGAAGCTGGCATCCTTGAGCTTCAGGAAGGTGCACATGGTGGGCAGGTCCACCGCCGAATCGATCCCCCACTGGATCACCGGAACACCCACCACGCGCACCGCGACACCGGCGAAGACCACCAGCCGGGCCACGAACTCGTCGCCGTCGAGTGTCTCCTCCTGCTCGGGCGTCAGGTTCGTGTAGAGGGAATCGAAGAAGTTGGGGAACGCGAACCGGTCGCAATCGGCGATGGTCGTGCCGTTGGCGAGGCCGTGCTTCTGGCAGAACGCCTTGTACTCCTGGACCGTGAAGTCTTTGGGCTGAATGGTGGTCTTGAGCGTCACCGCCTGGCCCGCGAGGATGTCCGGGGTCGGGATCTGCGTGACTTCCACCTCCGCGGGCAGCCGAAGCCCCAGGGCCATGTCGAACTCGTAGCCGACCCGGGCGAAGAAGATCTCGAAGCAGGCCTCGGTGAAACCGAAATCGATGCAGACGGACTCCCCCACCTGGTAGCCCCACTCCAGCACGGGCGGCGCGAAGGTGAAGCCCATCATCACCGCCTCCGAGAGGGTGGCCGGTGTCGGAGCCGGGGTATCGTCCTCGGTCCCCAGGAGCGCGGCCGGTGGCGGCGGCTCCACGCACTCCCCTTCCACGAGCTCGCTCCCTTTGCTGCACTTGATGGCGAAGGTCTCCGTGAGCACCATGCGGCGGCGCTCCTTGCCGAACTCCACCTCGCCATCGGCCGACGGGTCGAGGTTGCCGCTGTCATCGGCCTTGAAGAACTTGTCGCCGTTCCGCGCCATGGACTCCTGGTTCACCTTCACAATGAGGGCCCGTGTGAGATCACATCCGTCGCCGCTGGGATCCCCGAGGCCCGGAGGCAGACCCTGGCCCATGCCGAAGTTCCGGCAGGCGTCGTCGAGGCTTGCGGCCGGCGGGTCCTCGTCGAAGCG
>JBFGDW010000110.1:0-9988 GCA_041580435.1 Candidatus Polarisedimenticolia bacterium
CCACCCCGGCATGCCGCGGTGGGCCGCCGGGGAAAACCGCCGGGCCGGGCGGTCCTGGCGGCAGGGGATCGCAGGGCGCCTGGCGTCCCTCTTGCTCCTTGCCTGCGCCGGGTGCGGCGGCGGCGCGGACCCGGAGGCAGCGCGCGAGGCGGCCCGGCGCCACGTCAGCGTCGGGGTCGCCTACATGGCCCAGTTCCTCCCGGGCAAGGCCATGGAGGAGTTCCAGGCGGCCCTGGAGCGGGACCCGGACAACCTGGCCGCCACGGTGAACATGGGGATCGCCAGTCGCGTCGCCGCGGACCTCCCCGCGGCCCGGCGATGGCTGCGCAAGGCCCTGGAGCTGGATCCTGATCAGATCGCCGCTCACTACAACCTGGCACTGGTGGAGCGGCTCGAGGGGAACCCCGAGGCCGCCATCGCCCACCTGGACCGGGTGGTGGCGCTGGACCCGCGCGACGCCGAGGCCCACTACAACCTGGGCCTGGCCTACGCCCAGCTCCGCAGGGAGGAGCGCGCCCTGGAGGCGCTGGACGCGGCGCTGGCGCGCAACCCGCGGCATGTCTCGGCGCTCTACGCCCGGGGGCGGGCGCTGCTGGCCCTGGGGCGCGAGGAGGAGGCCATGGCGGCCCTGGAGGCCAGCCAGGCCCTGTCGGGCGGGCAGCTCGCCACCACCGCCGGGCAGCAGTACGGCGAGCAGGGGATCCACTCCCTCGCCCTGGAGGATCTGCCCGCCGACCCGTCGGCGGGACCGGCTCTGCCGGTCCGCTTCGCGGTGGTGGAGGGAACCCTCTCCTTCATCCACGCCGGCGGACCCGGGGGTGGGGCGGAGGCGCCGGCTGGCTCCGGGGTGGCCATCCTGGATGCCGACGGCGACGGCCACCTGGATCTGTTCCTGGCCAACGCCGGACGCGCGGGAGATGTGGCCGACGCCCTGCACCGCAACAACGGTGACGGCACCTTCGAGGACATCTCGTCCCTGGCCCTCCCGGCCGCTCCCGGCGCCAGCACCGGCGTCACGGCGGGGGACTACGACAATGACGGCCACATGGATCTGTACGTGGGGCGCCGGGGGCCCAACCGCCTGCTCCGCAACCGGGGGAACGGCACCTTCGAGGACGTGGCACCGGCCGCCGGCGCGGACCACGCGGGCGACGCCATGGCCGTCGCCTTCGCCGACGCCGACCACGACGGGGATCTGGACCTGCTGGTGGCCGGCGACGGGCCAGAAGGGGGGGTCGCCTTCCTTCGCAACCGGGGGGATGGCACCTTCGAGCCGGCCACGGAGCAGGTGGGGCTGGTCACCCGCGGCCCGGCCACCGGCCTGCTGCTGGTGGATCTGGACCTGGACCGGGACGTGGATCTGGTGGTCACGGGTCCGGGAGGGGTGGGCCTGTTCCTCAACAACCGCGACGGGACCTTCGCGGCGGCCCCCGGCGGCTGGGCGCCGCAGGTGGCGGGAGCGCGGCGTGGGGTCGTGGCGCTGGACCTGCACAAGGACGGCTGTTTGGACCTGGTCTTCAGCGGCGACGGCCCTGGCCCGGGGGTGAGCCTCTGGCGGAACACGGGCCAGGGACTGGAGGCCCGCGCCGCCGACGGCCTGGCAGCCGCCCTGCCGCCGGCCTATGGCCTGGTGGTGCTGGACTACGACCTGGACGGCTTCGCCGACCTGGCCGCGGCCGGCGGCGAGGGGAGCGGGTGGGGGGTGAAGCTGTTCCGCAACCAGGGGCGGGGCGTGCTGGAGGAGGTGACCGCCGAGGTGGGGCTCGACACCGTCCCCCCGGGGCCCGGCCGAACACTGGTGGCTGCCGACCTGGATGGAGATGGTGATCCGGACCTGGTGCTGGGACGGGCGGGCGAGAGCGCGCTGGTCCTGCGCAACGATGGTGGCTCGGCCCACAGCTGGGTGAAGGTTGGCCTGGACGGTCTCCACTCCAATCGCGCGGGGATCGGGGCACGCGTGGCGCTGCGGGCCGGCGCGCTGTGGGAGCAGACTTACGTCACCGCGTCGGGCGGCTATCTGGGATCCACCGGTGGAGCACCCCTGACCTTCGGGCTGGGGCGCCACGCCCCGCTGGATGCGATCTCGGTGCTGTGGCCGGGCGGCGTCCTGCAGGATGAGATCCAGGTCGCTGCCGGGACCCTAGTGCCGGTGAAGGAGCTGGACCGGAAGGGGTCTTCCTGCCCCAGCCTGTTCGGGTGGGACGGCACGCAGTTCGTCTACCTGGGCGACTTCCTGAGCGGTGGCGGCCTGGGGCTGGCCCTGGCCCCTGGCGTCATCTACACACCCGATCCGGAGGAGCTGCACCTGGTGCGCCCGGCCCTGGGCCTGGCCCCGGACCGGCGCGGGCGCATGGCCCTGCGCCTGGCCGAGAACCTGGAGGAGGTCACCTACCTGGACCGGATCCACCTGCGCGCGGTGGACCACCCGGCCGGGACCGTGGTGCTGCCGGTGGAGGGGCTGCGTCCAGGCCCACCCCATCCGCCGCCGACCCTCCACCTGATGGACGCGCTGATGCCGCCGGCGCGAGCCATGGACGGGGAAGGGCGCGACTGGACCGCGGCCGTGGCGGAGGTGGACGGCGTGACGCCCACCTTCCCGTTGCTCCGCAGCCGCGGCTTCGCCGCCGGCCATGCGCTGATCCTCACCTTCCCCGCGCCGCCCGCCGGCAGCGGGCCGGTCTGGCTTTACGCCCACGGCACGCTGGAGTTCGCCAACTCCACCCCCAACATCGCGGCCGCCCAGCACGGCGGCGGGTTGCGCTGGCCGGCGCTGGAACGGCTGGAGCCCGACGGCTCATGGACCACGCTGGAGCCGGCCCTGCCCCTGCCCATGGGAGTGGACAAGCCGGTCCTGGTTCCCCTGGAGGGGCGCCTGGCCCCGGGGGCGGAGGTGACGCTGCGCATCGCCACCAACATGGAGGTGTACTGGGACCGGGTGGCCCTGGCGGCGGAGCGCGCCTGGGGCGCGGCGGCGGCGCAGGTTCACGACCTGCCGGCGGAGCGGGCGGAGCTGCGCGCGCTGGGCTACCCCCTGTGGAGCAGCCGGGAAGGGCGCATGCCCTGGACCTTCCACTACGACCGCCGCCAGCCGTTCGACACCTGGAAGCGGATCCCTGGCCGCTACACCCGCTTCGGCGACGTGGGCGACCTGGTCCGGGAGGCGGACGACCGCCTGGTGGTCATGGCGCCTGGGGACGAGATCGCGCTGGAGTTCGACGCCCGCGCCCTGCCGGCTCTCCCTGGCGGCTGGACCCGCACCTGGCTGGTTTACGGCGTGGGCTACGTCAAGGACATGGATCTGCACAGCCCGGGGTCCGGCCGCGTGGAGCCGCTCCCCTTCAGGGCCATGTCGGCCTACCCGCCCCCGCCTGGCGAGGCGCCGCCCCGGGCCCTGCTGGAGGCGGCTGCGGCCCGCAACGGCCGCGTGGTGGTGGATTCCGACCCGCTGCGCCGCCACCCTTCCGGCTCGGCGGTGGCCGCCCCCTGAGGGAACGGCTAACATCCCGCCCGTGTCCAAGCGCTTCGACGAGTTCGGCTTCCGCCCGGAGATCATGCAGGCCATCCAGGATGCCGGCTACGAGACCTGCACTCCCATCCAGGAGAAGGCCATGGGGCCCATCCTGGCTGGCCACGATCTCACCGGGCTGGCCGAGACCGGCTCGGGCAAGACGGCGGCCTTCCTGCTGCCCATCCTGGATCGGATGCCCCTGGGGGAGGAGGACCCCCGGGCCCTGGTGGTGGCGCCCACCCGGGAGCTGGCCCAGCAGGTGGCCGCCGAGGCGGTGAAGCTGGGCAAGCACCGCAAGGTGCGCATCGCCGCGGTGTACGGCGGCACCGGGCTGGGGTCCCAGAAGAACGAGCTGCTGGCGGGGATCGACCTGGTGGTGGGGACGCCAGGCCGGCTCATCGACTTCATCCGGCAGACCTACCTGCGCATCTCGCGGCTGCGCTACCTGGTCCTGGACGAGGCGGACCGTATGCTGGACATGGGGTTCATCAAGGACATGGAGTTCATCATGTCCAAGGCGCCCATGTCGCGCCAGACGCTCCTGTTCTCCGCCACGCTTCCCGAGCCAGTGCTGGAGCTGGCGAGCCAGTTCATGTTCGAGCCGGTGCAGGTGGAGGTGGAGCGCCCCTCCCTCACCGCCCGCAACATCGAGCAGTCGGTCTTCCTGGCCAGGGACCTGCGCAGCAAGGTGAGGCTGCTCAAGGATCTGCTCCGCAGTGAGAAGCCGGCCCAGGCCCTGGTCTTCGTGGCCACCCGGGAGAAGACCGCCGAGCTGGCCGATGATCTGCGCCGGGCCGGCGAGAAGGTGGCCTCCATCTCATCCCTCCTCTCCCAGACCAATCGGGAGCGGGTGCTGGGTGGCTTCCGGGACGGCACCTACAAGGTGCTGGTGGCCACCGATGTGGCGGGGCGGGGCCTGGACATCGAGGGGGTGAGCCACGTCTTCAACTTCGACGTCCCCGGCAGCCCCGACGACTACGTGCACCGGGTGGGGCGCACCGGTCGCGCGGGGCGCAAGGGGCGGGCCATCACCCTGGTGAGCCCCCGGGACGTGCCGCTGCTGGCGGACATCGAGGCCCACCTGGGGGTGCGCCTGGAGCGGCCGGACGGGGAGGGGGCGGCCCCGGCCTCCCAGCGGGAGGACAGGTCGGGCCCGCGGCGTCGCCGCGGCGCCTCGGTCAAGGGCCGGAAGGGGGCACGGGGATCCTCCGGCCGGTCCGGATCCGGGGAAAAAGGGGGCGGCAGCGGGCAGGGCCGGCGCCGGCGCAGAGGTGGGAGGGGCCGGGGGCGCGGCGGCGGGGGCGAAGGCGGCTCCCGGGACCGCTGAGGGCCCCCCGGGCGCCTCGAAACGCATGTGGGGCAAGGCTTTCGCGCCTTGACTCCCCCCTGGCCCCGTGATATACAAAAGCCCCCGTGGGACCCTCGGGAGGATGAGGGAAGGGGTACTCCTGGGGCGTCGACAAGTGGTAAGTCACCGGTCTTTGGAACCGGCAACCGGAGGTTCGAATCCTCCCGCCCCAGCCAGCCCGGCTGGTCGGCGGCGCCGGCTTCCGGCTGGTTTCCTCCAGAGCCGTCGAGGTTGAGCGTTTCATGTCCCTGAGAGGTGCGGAGATCAAGATCTTCTCCGGCCGGGCGCATCCTGCCCTGGCCCAGGAGATCACCGGCTATCTGGAGCTGCCCCTGGGCAACGCCCAGCTCACCCGGTTCCCCGACGGCGAGTCGTACTGCCAGTTCCGGGAGAACATCCGCGGTGCCGACGTGTTCATCATCCAGCCCACCTGCACGCCGGTGAACGAGAATCTCATGGAGCTTCTGGTGATGCTGGACGCGGCCAAGCGGGCCTCGGCCGAGCGCATCACCGCCGTCATCCCGTATTACGGCTACGCCCGGCAGGACCGCAAGGACAAGCCGCGGGTGCCCATCTCGTCCAAGCTGGTGGCCGACCTGCTCACCGCCGCCGGCGCCCACCGGATCCTGGTGATGGACCTGCACGCCCCGGCCATCCAGGCCTTTTTCGACATCCCCGTGGACCATCTCTTCGCCCTTCCCGTCCTGGTGGAGGAGATCCAGAAGATGAAGCTGGGGGAGCTTGCGGTGGTCTCGCCCGATGCCGGCGGCGTGGAGCGGGCCCGGGCCTACGCCAAGCGCCTGGGCGCGGATCTGATCATCGTGGACAAGCGCCGGTCAGGCGCCGACACCAGCGAGGTCATGAACGTCATCGGCGAGGCCGAGGGGCGCACCTGCGTCATCGTGGACGACATCATCGCCACGGCGGGGACCCTGGTGGGGACCGTCCGGGCCCTGCGGGAGGCCGGCGCCGGCAAGGTGCTGGGATGCTTCTCCCACGGGGTGCTGGCCGATCCCGCCATGGAGCGGGTCCGGGACTCCCGCCTGGAGGAGCTCATCATCACCAACACGATTCCCATCTCCGCGGAAAAGCTCGAAGCCGCCCGCATCCGCAGCGTGAGCATTGCGCCCCTGCTGGGCGAGGCGATCATCCGCATTCACAGCAACTCCTCGGTCTCGAGTCTGTTCGCCTAGGCGGCGGAGGAAAGATGGCCAGCGTTCTCATCGAAGTGGAAGAAAGGGCCGATGCCGGCAAGAACGAGTCGCGCCGGCTGCGCCGGGGCGGACGGATCCCGGCCGTGCTGTACGGCTCGGGCAAGCCCGTGTTCAAGGTCACGGTGGACCCGCGGGATGTGGAGCACATCCTGCACTCGGAGGCCGGGGAGAACACCATCCTGGACCTGCGCCTCAAGGGGAAGGGCTCCCAGCGCCAGGCCATGATCAAGGACTACCAGGTGGATCCCATCACCAGCAAGGTGGTGCACGCCGACTTCATCCGCATCGAGATGGACACCCAGATCGAGGTCTCGGTGCCGGTGCGAACGGTCGGCACCGCGCCGGGGGTGAAGGAGCAGGGCGGCCTGCTGGAGGTGGTGCACCGGGAGCTGGAGGTGGCGTGCCTCCCGGGCGACATCCCCGAGCACATCGACGTGGACGTGTCCGCCCTCATGATCGGCGATCAGGTCCGCCTGTCGGAGATCGCAGTGGCCGGGAAGTACAAGTTCCTGGACCCGGCGGACTCGGTGGTCATCACGGTGGTGGCGCCGAGGGTCGAGGAGGAGCCGGCGCCCGCCGAGGCTGCCGCCGAGGCCGAGGAGCCCGAGGTCATCGCCAAGGGCAAGAAGGAGGAGGACGAGGGCGAGGCGGCGAAGCCCGAGGGCAAGGCCGGCAAGCCCGAGGGCAAGGGCAAGGATTAGGCGCTCTTCGGGCGCCGCCGCGCGGACGATCGTCCCGTGAGGATCCTCCTGGGGCTCGGCAACCCGGGCCCGGACTACGCCGGCCATCGCCACAACATCGGGTTCTGGTGCGCCGACCGTCTGGCACGGCGCCTGGGGGTGCGGCTGACGCGGGGAGGCGGGCAGGTCTGGGAGGCGCTGGGGCAGTGCGGTGGCGAGCCCCTGGTCATCGCCAAGCCGCGCACCTACATGAACCGGTCGGGCCGGGCCGCTCGCATGCTCCTGGAGCGGCATGGCGCCGCCGCCGGCGACCTGCTGGTGGCCCACGACGAGGTGGACCTGCCCCTGGGGCAGTTGCGAGTGAAGGAGGGCGGAGGGCACGGAGGGCATAACGGGCTGCGCTCCATCATGGATGTGCTGGGCGGGGGCGAGTTCATCCGCGTCCGGCTGGGCGTGGGGCGCCCGGCGTCCAGGGAGGCGGACCTGGCCCAGTGGGTGCTCTCGGATTTCGCCCGCGACGAGAAGGACGAGGCCGAGGCCCTGGCCGAGAGAGGGGCCGACGCGGTGGAGGCCATCCTGGCCCGCGGTCTCCGCGAGGCCATGAATCGATTCAACTCCCGCGGGGCGGGGGAAGCGAGGACCGATCGATGAGCGTAGAAGCGACGATGAATCTGGTGCCCATCCTGGGCGCGGTGGGCCTGGCCATTGCCGGGATCATCTACCTGGCGGTGGCGCGGGCGCCGGTGGGGAATGCCCGCATGCGGGAGATCTCCGAGGCCATCCACGAGGGGGCCATGGTCTTCCTGCGGCGGGAGTACACCATCCTCATCGGGTTCATCGGCCTGGTCTTCGCCCTGCTGTGGCTCGGCGTGGGACGGGAGACGGGGATCGCCTTCCTGAGCGGGGCCTTCGCCTCCATGCTGGCCGGCTTCATCGGCATGAAGGCCGCCACCCGGGCCAACGTCCGCACGTCGGAGGCGGCCCGCAGCGGCGGCCAGGGCAAGGCCCGGGTGGTGGCCTTCGGCGGCGGCGCCGTCATGGGCCTGTCGGTGGCCAGCCTGGGCCTCATCGGCGTGGGGGTGTTCTTCCTGCTCTACGGCCAGCCCGGCACGGCCAGCATCATCAACGGGTTCGCCATGGGCGCCTCGTCCATTGCCCTGTTCGCCCGGGTGGGCGGCGGCATCTACACCAAGGCCGCTGACGTGGGCGCCGATCTGGTGGGGAAGGTGGAGGCGGGCATTCCCGAGGACGATCCCCGCAATCCGGGGGTCATCGCCGACAACGTGGGGGATAACGTGGGCGACGTGGCGGGGATGGGGGCCGACATCTTCGAGTCGTATGTGGGCTCCATCGTGGCCACCATCGCCATCGGCGCCACTCTGTTCGGCGACGTCCTCCACCGACTGGTGGCCACGGGCCACGAGGGCCTGGATGAGGCGACGGTGAAGGGGTTCCTCATGTCCCTGCCGCTGATGCTGGCCGCCCTGGGCTTGCTGGCGTCCCTGGTGGGGATCGCCTCCATGGGCGTGCTCAAGAACGTGAACCCGGCCGCGGCCCTGCGCTACTCCACCTTCATCGCCGCGGTGCTGTTCCTGGGCGGCGCCTTCGCCCTCATCCGCTCCCAGCCCGTGTCCAACGGCGTGTTCTGGGCCGTGTTCTGGGGCACCGTGGGCGGGGTGCTCATCGGGCTGTTCACCGAGTACTACACCTCCATGGGTCCCATCCGGCGCATCGCTGCCGCCTCGAAGACCGGGCCGGCCACCAACATCCTCAGCGGGCTGGCGGTGGGGCTGGAGTCGGTGGCGCTGCCCCTGCTGGCCATCTGCGTGGTGATCTTCGTGGCCAACCAGGTGGCCGGGCTGTACGGCATCGGCATCGCCGCCGTGGGCATGCTGGCCACGGTGGGGATCACCATGAGCGTGGACGCGTACGGGCCGGTGGCCGACAACGCCGGGGGGATCAGCGAGATGGCCGGGCTGGGCCCCGACGTGCGCAGGATCACCGACAGCCTGGACGCCCTGGGCAACACCACCGCCGCCATGGGCAAGGGGTTCGCCATCGGCTCGGCGGCCCTCACCGCCCTGGCCCTGTTCTCGGCCTACTCCCAGGCCGTGGACCTGAGCATCGTGACCCAGCTCAAGGAGATGGCCGGACAGACCCTGGAGGGGCGCTGGGTGTTCTACCAGGCCGCCGTGGACCAGGGAGAGGGGCCGCTCCAGATCATGGTCACGGACCCTGCCGTGGTGATCGGCCTGTTCCTGGGCGGCATCCTGCCCTTCTTCATCGCCGCCCTCACCATGACCTCGGTGGGCCGGGCCGCCGGCCGGATGGTGGACGAGATCCGGCGCCAGTTCCGCGAGATCCCCGGCCTGCTGGCCGGGGACCCCTCCGCCAAGCCCGACTCGGCTCGCTGCGTGGAGATCTCCACCCGCGCCGCCCTCAAGGAGATGGTGGCGCCGGGCGTGCTGGCCGTGGTGAGCCCCGTGGCGGTGGGCTTCCTGCTGGGCCCCGAGGCCCTGGGAGGCACCCTGGCCGGGGCCACCCTGGCCGGCGTCCTGCTGGCCCTCATGATGGCCAACAGCGGCGGCGCCTGGGACAACGCCAAGAAGTACATCGAGAAGGGGGAGCTCAGCGGCGAGTCCAAGGGGGGCGAGGCCCACACGGCCGCCGTGGTGGGGGACACGGTGGGGGATCCCTTCAAGGACACTTCCGGTCCGTCCATGAACATCCTCATCAAGCTCATGTCGGTGGTGTCCCTGGTCATCGCCCCGCTGCTGGCCTGACCGGCTGCAGGGCGTGGACAGGCCTGGAGGCCACCTGCTAGAATTGTCCTTTCCGACTCTCCTTGCTCCGCCTCGGGGGACCCCCCGGCCGGTGGGGCTGCAAGCCAGGAGGAGCGCCCATGCGCCGTTACGAGACCATCGTCATCACCGATCCCGAGCTTCCCGACGAGGAAGTCAACGGGCTGGTGAGCACCTTCTCCACCACCATCACCGATCGCCAGGGCCAGATCCTCAAGTCCGAGGACTGGGGCCGCAAGAAGCTGGCCTACGAGATCAACAAGAAAACCGAGGGAACGTACTTCTGTGCGCGTCTCACGGCGCCGGCAGCCGCCATCGCCGAACTCACACGACAGCTGCGCTACGACGAGCAGGTTCTGCGCACGCTGATCGTGCGCGACGAGGATTGGTCCGCGCGCAACGAGGCCGCCGCACGGCGCCCGGCCGCGGCGTCGTAA
>JBFGDW010000111.1:0-9893 GCA_041580435.1 Candidatus Polarisedimenticolia bacterium
CAGCAGCGCGCCGCCAAGGAGGCGGAGCTGAACCAGGAGCGAGCCGCCCTGGAGGCGGAGCGCCGGGCCCTGGCCGAGGAGCAGGTGCGCGGTGCCACCACCCTGGAGCTGGAGAAGGCCCGGCTCGAGACCGAACGGGCCCGCCTGGAGGCGGAGATGGCCCGGCAGGCGGCGGAGCTGGCCGCCCAGCGCATGGCCATCGAGCGCGCCCAGCAGGACGCGGCCCGCGCCGAGGAGGAGCGGCGCCTGGCCGCCGCGCAGCAGGCGGAGGCCCAGCGCCTGGCGGCGGAGCAGGCCGAGCAGCAGCAGCAGCGCCTGGCCGAGGAGCGCCGGCTCCTGGAGGAGGAGCGGGCCCGGATCGCTGCCGATCGCCAGCGGGCCGAGGCCGAGATCCAGCAGGCGCAGGTCGAGGCCGAGCGGGCCCGCCAGGAAGAGGAGGTCCGGCAGGCGGTCGCCAGCCGCGCCCGGCTTCTGGAGCAGCTCGCCACGGTGCTGGAGGCCACCGACACCGATCGGGGCCTGCTCATCAACATGTCCGACGTGGGCTTCCCGCCAGGTCAGCACGAGCTTCTGCTCCCGGCCCGTGAGAAGCTGGCGCGGGTGGCCGGCATCCTGCTGGCCTATCCGTCCCTGGAGGTCCAGATCGAGGGGCACACCGACAGCACCGGGAGCGAGGATGGCAACCTGCTGCTGTCCGAGCGCCGGGCCACGGCGGTGCGGGACTACCTGATCTCCCAGGGGGTCTCGCCATCGTCCGTGACCGCCCGCGGCAATGGCGAGGCGCGCCCGGTGGCCAGCAACGACACCCCGGAGGGCCGGCGCAAGAACCGGCGCGTGGAGCTCATCGTGACCGGTGAGAGCATCGGCTCGGGGGTGCAGACCGTCCGCCGGGACTAGGCCACGACGCGACTCCTGCCGCATTTTCTTGTTGCCAGGGCCGCCGAGCCCCTGTAGAGTCGAGGAAAGCCCGAGTTTCCTGACGCCAGGGGGGAGGCGAAGCCATGACCAGAAGAACCCCGGCACTGGCGCTCTGCGTGCTGGTGGCCACAGGACTTCAGGATCCCGTGCCCGCAGGTGACGCCATCGAGCTGGTGCGCGACATCGAGCCCGGTGCCGGCCACGGGAGTCCGTCGAACCTGTTTCCGTTGGGCGATGGGATCCTCTTTCACGCCCGCACCACCGGGGCCGGAGAGGAGATCTGGCGCAGCGATGGCAGCGAGTCCGGCACCGGCCTGGTGCGGGATCTCGTCCCCGGTCCCGAGGGGCAGGGGATCGCACTGGTGCGCTTCGGGGCCCTCGAGGGGCGAGTGTTCCTGTCGGCCCGTGATGGGCTGGCCCGGGGGCACGAGCTGTGGAGCACCGACGGCACCGAGGCCGGGACGCTCCTGGTGAAGGAGATCCTGCCCGGTCCCCGTTCATCAGCCCCGGGGGAGTTTCTTGCGTTGGCCGGCGCGCTCTACTTCTCGGCCACGAGCTCCCTGGAGGGGCGGGAGCTCTGGCGGACGGATGGCACCGAGCCGGGCACCGTGCTGGTCCGTGACATCCTGGCAGGCGGGCCATCATCGGACCCGCGCTCACTGACCCTCGCTGGAGACGGCTTCTTCTTCTCGGCCAGGGACGATGACGGCATCGAGCTGTGGATGTCCGACGGCACCGGCGTGGGAACCGTGCAGGTCCTCGACATCCATCCCGGTGTGGCACCGCCATTCGGCAGCCCCAACAGCTCGTCTCCGGCCGGCCTGCGCCAGGTGGGAGACGTTCTGCTGTTCCATGCCGATGACGGCCTTCATGGCCGCGAGCTGTGGCGCAGCGATGGCACTCCCGCGGGCACCTGGATGGTGGCCGACATCCAGCCTGGAGCCAGCGCTTCCTTCACGGGTGCGCCGGTCCTCGTGCCTGTTGCTGTCATGGATGGTGCCTATTACTTCAGGGCCGACGACGGCATCCACGGGGAGGAGCTCTGGCGCAGTGACGGCACCGGAGCGGGCACCGTGCTGGTTGCCGACCTCCATCCCGGAGCGGTCGGCTCCGCGCCGAGGCACCTCACCGTGGTGGGCAGCGAGATCTGCTTCGCGGCCACCACGCCCGCCGAGGGCGAGGAACTCTGGTGCAGCGACGGAACCGCAGCGGGGACCTTCCTGGTGCGGGACATCTTGCCCGGTCCCGAGGGCTCGCGCCCCAGCCGGCTGACCAACGTGGGGGGCATCCTTCACTTCGCGGCGTTCCTGGAGGACACCGGCACGGAGATCTGGCGAAGCGACCTGACGGCGGGTGGGACGGCGCTGGTGGAGGACCTCAACCCCGGCGAAGACGGAGCGGTGCGGTTCGGGACGGAGCTGCTCCACGTGGACGGGATGCTCTACATGGGGCTGCTCACGCCCGAGACCGGCATGGAGCTGTACCGCATCGATGCCCGCGGACCCCGATGCGGGGGGCAGGCGGCCACCGTCCACGTCGATGCCTCGGGGATCATCCGCGGCGGACTGCTGGACGGGCAGCCTTACCGCGGGCTGCTGCTGGGCACTCCCGACGACGATGTCATGGTGGGCACTCCCGGGAACGATCGGATGGTGGGTCTGGCCGGGTCGGATGTCCTGTGTGGCGGGGGTGGGGATGACCGCATCGTGGACCCGGGCCGCGACGACCTCTAGCTCCAGCGGCCGGGGCATTCACGGAGGGGATCAGCCTGGCGCCAGCCATGGCATGCAGGCCGCGGCCAGGCTGAGCACCAGGAAGAACCCGCACATGTCGGTCACGGTGGTGAGGATGGGTCCCGAGGCCAGGGCCGGATCCATCTTCATGCGCCGCAGGATCAGGGGCACCGTTCCCCCGATGGACACGGCGATCACCGTGTTGATGGCCATGGCGGCGCCCACCACCAGGCCCAGCATCCAATCCCCCTTCCAGAGCCAGGCCGCGCTGGCCACAAGGCCACCCAGGGCAAGCCCGTTCATCACTCCCACCCAGAGCTCCTTCAGCCAGGTGCGGAGAACCTCGGTGGGCCGGACGAGACCGAGGGACAGCTCCCGCATGCTCACCGCAACCGCCTGGTTCCCCGAGCAGCCACTCATGTCGGAGATGATGGGCAAGAAGACCGCCAGGGCGATCACCGCGGCCAGCGTGTCCTGGTAGAAGGCGATGACGCTGGCCGCCAGGATGTTGAGCGCCACATTGACGCTGAGCCAGGCCAGTCGCCGGCGTGACCTGAGCAGGAGCGGCATGGAGCGGAGCTCCTCGCCGCCCACGATGCCCTGGGTCTTGAGGTAGTCGTTCTCGGACCGGTCCGCCCGTGCGGTCTCCACCGCGGCGCGGGTGACAACGCCCACGAGTCGGCCACGGCGATCCACGACGGGAACGCCAAAGAACAGGTTGTGCTCGAAGATCTCCCTCAGATGATCGAGGTTCGCCGTGTCGAGGACCGTGAGGGGGTCCTTTTTCAGGATGCCCTCGATGCAGCGGTCCCGGGGCTGGAAGAACAGGTCACGCAGGCGCAGCACGCCATGCAGCCGCCCCTCGCGGGTCACGTAGGCATACTGCACCTGGTAGGTGCTGTACCTGCCGGCATGGGTCCGGAGGTCGTCCAGGACCTCGGCGACGGTGGCCGATGCGGGGAACGTGAGGTATTCCTTGACCATCAGCCCACCAGCGACGTCGTCGGGATAGCGGCTCAGCGTGCGCGCGCTGCGTGCCTGCTCGGGTGACATCTCCGAGAGGATCGCGTCGGCGTCGGCCCGTTCGAGCTCACCCAGGAGATCGGCCTGCTCGTCGCTTGGCAGGTGCTCGATGATGGCCGCCGAGCGCTCCGGCGAGAGCCTTTCCATGAGATCGACAGCCTGGGGCTCGGGCATACCCTCCATGAGGCCGGCGGCCGCCTCGGGGGCCATCATCTCCACCAGACGCGCACGATCCGCATCCGTCAGCCGGGAGACGGCGAGAACGACCTCCGATGGGGGCAGGCTCTCCAGAAGGGCCTGGAGACGGCCCGGCGCACCTGCGGCGATCACCTCCTCCAGCGACCTCCACAGCTCCACTCTGTCACCGGCCATGACCACCTCCTTGCCAACGCTGAGCGGATGCAGGCGATCCGCGGCGGCCGGTCCTTCCCCGGCTCGGCCACGCCGCCGACCAGCCTCCAGGATAGACCTTCCGCAAGGAGCCCTTCAGAGCCCCTCGCCACAGTGCTTGCAGTAGCGCGCGTCCCGGTCGTGCCCTTCCCGCAGGCAGGAGGGGCACGCCTGCGTCGTCACCGGCTTGGCGGCCACACGGGCCAGCTCGGTGGAGAAGATGCCTGTGGGGATGATGATGAGGCTGTAGCCCAGCAGCATGGCGGCGGCCGCGATGGCCTGGCCCACCACCGTCTGGGGCGCGATGTCGCCGTAGCCCACCGTGGTCACCGTGACGATGGCCCAGTAGATCCCCCGGGGGATGCTGGTGAACCCCGCCTCCTCCCCCTCCACCACGTACATGGCCGCGCCCATGATGAGCACCAGCGTCATGACCACCATGACGAAGACCGCGATCTTCGCCCGGGTGGCCCGGATGGCGTCCAGCAGTGAGGAGAGCTCCTTCAGGTAGCGGGCGATCTTGAGGATCCGGAAGATGCGCAGCATCCGCAGGGCCCGGATCACCAGGAGGCTCTGGGCCCCGGGGATCACGAAGCTGAGGTAGGTGGGCAGGATGGCCAGGAGATCCACCACGCCGAAGAAGCTGGTGGCGTAGCGTATCGGCCGCCGGACGCTCAGCAGGCGCAGCAGGTATTCCACCGTGAAGAGGATGGTGAAGAGCCACTCCACGGCACGGAGCCCGGCGCCGTGGCGCTGGCGAATGCCGGCCACGCTCTCCAGGATCACCGCCAGAACGCTGAGGCCGATGGCCAGCAGCAGGGCCAGGTCGAAAGCACGGCCCGCCGGCGTGTCCGCCTCGAAGATCACCTCGTGCATGCGCTCCCGCCAGGGGGGCCGGGGCGTGTGCGGCTGACTCATGGGGCGTCCTCCATGGGCTTCGGGTTCGCCGGCTTCCGATTCTACCGGCCTGGGGCCCGGCGCGCCCGGCCGAAGGATCTACTACTCCTGGCCCCTCCTACGGGCAGACCAAAGCCTCGAGGCCGGGCCGCGGTCATCCCGGTGCGGCCCGGCTTCCAGAAGAGGAGGGAACAGATGAAGGAGCATGTGCGTGGAATCATCCTGGCCGCTGCAGGCGCGGTCCTCTTCCTCGGCGCCGGTGCGGAGCCGGCGCAGGCCACGGAGCCTTGCGGCGACTTCGGCGCCTGCAAGGTGCTCATCGAGATCAATGCCACCGACGGCGACATCGGCTTCCACTTTCTCATGGACGGCTCGGACCTGAACTCGGGCCGGATCACGGACCCCAACGGCGTCCGGGTGTTCGAGGACAAGGCCAAGGGCCCTCTCAAGGAGCAGAAGCTCACCGAGACCTTCGCCGAGAGCGCCGAGCCGCTGTGCTGGCCCGACCCCGAGGCCGATCCGGACGACGAGATCGTGACCCTTGAGCAGTTCCTGGCGCGCTGGACGGCCGGAACGTACATCTTCTCCGGCCTGAGCGACGGCGGGGAGATGTCCCTGGGAGCCACCCAGCTGACCTACGCCCTGCCTGCCGCCCCCTCGGCCCTGGCCTTCGACGGCAGCGTCATCACCTGGGCCGCCGGCAACGACCTGGGGAACTGCGCATCGGTCTCGGACCTGGACGCCCTGGTCATGGAGGGCATCCTGCCCATCCACCCCGAGGATGTCCCGGTGGCCGCCTGGGAGGTGGTGCTGGAGCCGGACGTGGAAGATGGCGACCCCACCGGCAGCCTGGTCTACCGGGTCCGGGTGGCCGGCGGCATCGCGCCCCGGGCCGTGACGGTCCCGGCCGAGTACCTGGCGGCGCTTCCCGCCGACACGCCGGCCAAGATGGAGATCGGCGCCATCGGGGCCGACGACAACGCCACCTTCTCGGAGACGGACGGATTCTGCCTCAACGAGGAGGAGGGGTGCGACTGAAGCCGCCCGGCGGCATCCGAGCGCTGCCCGAGGGCGCCGGCCGGCCTCCTGTATTCTAGGAGGATGGCCGGCGCCTTCCGCACCCTGCTCCGCCATCGCCAGACCGATCCGGCGGACCGGAGCTGGCTCTTCGTTCCCTACGATCAGCTCAGCGGCGATCTGGGCCCCCTGGCCCGGGAGGACCCCGCCGCGCTGGGGATCGTCCTGGTCGAGAGCCCCTGGAAGGCGGCGCGCCGGCCCTATCACCGGCAGAAGCTGGCGCTGGTGCTGGCCAACCTGAGGCACTTCGCCCTGGAGCAGGCGGAGCGGGGCGTGGCCGTCCGCCACGTGGTGGCCGCCGGGCCCTACGGCCCGGCCCTGGAGCCGCTGGCCCGGGAGCTGGGGCGGGACCGCCCGCTGCGGGTCATGGAGCCGGCCGAGCGGGAGCTGCGCCAGGATCTGGCCCCTCTGATCCAGGGCGGGCTGCTGGAGCTGATCCCCCACGAGGGGTGGCTGACCAGCACCGATCAGTTCCAGCGCAGCCAGAAGAAGGCCCCGCCGTGGCGGATGGATGCCTTCTATCGCCTGGTGCGCCGGGAGACCGGCCTCCTCATGGACGGGAACAAGCCGGCCGGCGGCAAGTTCAGCTTCGATGCCGACAACCGCAAGCCCTGGAAGGGGAAGCCCCCCGCGCCGGAGCCCCCCTCCTTCCCCCGCGACCCGGTCAAGGAGGAGGTCGCCGACCTCATCGAGAGCCGCTTCCAGCGGCATCCCGGCACCCTGGACCTGGAGCGGCTGCCCGCCACCCGGAAGGACGCGGAGACGCTGTGGCGGTGGGCCCGGCGGGAGTGCCTCCCGACGTTCGGCCCCTACGAGGATGCCATGTCCACCCGCTCGCCAGGCCTGTTCCACACCCGCTTGGCGCCGCTGCTCAACCTGCACCGGATCCTGCCGCGGCAGGTGGTGGAGGAGACCGCGGCGCTGGACATCCCCCTGGCCAGCAAGGAGGGGTTCGTCCGTCAGGTGCTGGGCTGGCGCGAGTTCGTGCGCCACGTGCACCGGGCCACCGACGGCTTCCGCGACTTCCCCGGTGACGGGCCGGGAGTGGCGCGCCGGCCAGGCGATGGCGGCTGGGGGCGCTGGCAGGGAAAGCGGTGGCTCCCAGGGAAGGCAGGGTCCAGGGAGCCGGACGGCGGCGCGGAGCCCTCCTTCCTGGGGGCCCATCGCCCGCTGCCCGCCGCCTTCTGGGGCGAGGAATCGGGCCTGGCCTGCCTGGACCGGGTGGTGGCCGAGGTCTGGGACACCGGCTACGGGCATCACATCACCCGCCTGATGATCCTGAGCAACATCGCCACGCTGCTGGACGTCTCGCCGCGGGAGCTGACCGACTGGTTCTGGGTGGCGTACGCCGACGCCTACGACTGGGTGGTGGAGCCCAACGTCCTGGGGATGGGGACCTTCGCCGCCGGGGACCTCATGACCACCAAGCCGTACATCTCCGGGGCGGCCTACATCAACCGGATGAGCGACTTCTGCGGGACCTGTCACTACGACCCCCGGAAGGACTGTCCGCTGACGCCGCTGTACTGGGCGTTCTTGGGGCGGCACCGGGAGCGCCTGTCGGACAATCCCCGCCTGCGCCTGCCGCTGGCGTCCCTGGCCCGGCGCTCCCGCGCCCGCCGGGCCGAGGATGCCCGGGCCTTCGAGGCGCTTGCGAAGAGCCTGGCCAGCAAGCCTGTGTCCTGAGGCGGCAGGCCTGCGCCATGCCGCTCACCCTGTGGCAATTCACCCGGGAGGATGCGCTAGTTGACGCTCAGGGGCACGCGGTGCTTTCGTGACTCGAGTTGCGCGGTGGCGATCCGGAATCGTCGGTCGGGCGCGGCGGGCGTGGATCCCAACCCTGGCCAGGCAAGGAAGCGACCGTGTGGGGGAGACGCATGGCACATCTCCTGCTAGTTGCGGTCGAGACCGGCCAGGGTCCTGGGCGGTCGGCTGGACGCAATGCCATGACGGCAAGGGAGATTGCCATAAGCGCATGATCGGCCCCGGAGGGCAGTCCCGGTTCAGGGGCTGCGCGGGGAACAGGCAGGAGGACATGTGCGGGGGGCCGCGGGCCGGCAAGGAGGCTCCGGCGGCGCTCCCGGGGGAGAGCCTAGATGCGAGTCCTGGCCACCAGCAGCCGATGGCGCCTTGGTTCAATCCTGATGGTCGCGGCCATCGTGTTCCTCGCCTGGGACACGCCTGCGCCGGCCGACGAGGGCGCGGACTATGCCGATGCCGACACCTGCGCCAGTTGCCACCAGGAGCAGGCCGAGGGGCTCGGCTCCACGGAGCACGGGAAGCAGGCGTTTCTGAACCTGTCCAACTGGAGCTGCCAGGGCTGCCACGGCGGCGCCGCCGCCCACGTGGAAGACCCCACGGTCGTTGAGAACCAGCCGCGCATGTCGGACATGCCGCCCCGGGAGGTGGCGGAGCGCTGCCAGCAGTGCCACGCTGGCGCCGGCCACATGTTCTGGCAGAGCGGGCGCCACGCCGCCGCCGGCGTCACCTGCACCGACTGCCACAGCGTGCATGAGCCGGTCTCGGACCACGGGCAGCTCAAGACCGCCCAGATCATGGAAACCTGCTTCGGGTGCCACCAGGACGTCCGGGTCGACTCCATGCGCTCCTCGCACCATCCGGTTCGGGAGGGGAAGATCACCTGCAACGATTGCCATGAGCCCCACGGCACTCCCAACGACAACAACATCCCCACGGCCTCCGTGAACGAGAAGTGCTACGAGTGCCACGCCGAGAAGCGCGGACCCTTCCTGTGGGAGCATGCGCCGGTGCGGGAGGACTGCCTCACCTGCCACACGCCCCATGGGTCCAACCACCAGAAGCTCCAGCGCACCTCCGTGCCCTACCTCTGCCAGCAGTGCCACTCCAACACGCGCCACCCGGGCACCCTCTACGATGCCGACAGGCTTCCGGGGGCCTCGCGGGCCTCCAACCGCGTCTTCGAGCGGGGCTGCCTCAACTGCCATGCGGCCATCCACGGCAGCAACCATCCATCCGGCCCCTACCTCGGCCGCTAGGAGGAGATCATGAGCTTCCGACTCACGACGCTCGTCCGCTTGAGCCTGGCCGGAGCGTGCACTCTGCTTCTGGCCGGGCTGATGCTTCCCGCGCAGGGCATGGCCGCCGAGCACGCCGAGGAGGGGGGCGAGAGCTCCGGCTTCAGCTACCAGGTGGATCCGCTGGACGCCGAGGTCCTGTTCCGGGACGTGGACACCAACTCCTCCAAGTTCGAGGAGTACCGGGACATGAGCTCCGGCCCGCTGGTGCGCCGCGTGCGCATCTTCGGCGAGAGCCGCGACAGGAATCGCGTCTTTGACGTGGATTTCTTCAACGTGGGGCGCGACGACGCGCGGTATACAACGCGCTATCGCAAGTCGGGATCCTATGCGGTGAAGTTCGACTACAACATCATCCCGCACGCCTTTGGCAACGACGGCACGCTGCTTCACTCCAGCATCTCGGGGCCGGGCATCTACAGCATCTCCGACACCACCCAGGCCACGCTCCAGAGCGCCGTGGAAGCCCAGCTCGCCGGAGGAGGAGCCATCGACTTCGCCTTCCTGGAATCCCAGCTGCGGCCGTTCATCAACTCCGCGAGCCAGGTGGACACACGACTGGACCGGGAGCGGGCCCACGTCCAGATCGACATCGGCAAGCTCAGCCCGCTGGCCTGGAGGATCGATCTCAGGCACGAGCGACGGGAGGGAACGCGGCCCTACGGTGGGACTTTCGGCTTCAGCAACGCCATCGAGCTGCCCGAGCCCATCCGCTACGACACGGCCACCGCAGAGGTCGCCGGCGAGTGGACTGCCAGCCGCGGCGGGCTGCGCTTCGGGGTGAACGTGTCGGCCTTCA
>JBFGDW010000112.1:0-9775 GCA_041580435.1 Candidatus Polarisedimenticolia bacterium
CGCTCCGGTGCCGTCATCTCGCCTCCGCCAGTCCCGCCGCTGCCACCAGCTCCTCGGTGGCAGTGTACGGGTCGATGCGCCGCAGCGCGATGGCCTCGATGGCCTCCTCCAGCCGCTGACTCCCCAGCCGTCTCGCCACCTCCCGCAGGAGCCGGTCCCGGAGCAGGTCCAGGAAGCGGGTCCGGGATAGCTCCCGCCGCCGACGGGAAACCGTCTCCGCCCCGGCCGTGGCGCCGCGATGATCGTCCACCCGCGCCAGCAGGTCCTTTATCCCCTCGCCCGAGGTGGCCACCGTGCGGACCAGCCGGGGGCGCCAGCGATCCTCCCACTCCTCCAGGGAGAGGGTCTGCTCCACGTCCGTCTGCACCCGGTCGGCGCCGGGCCGGTCGGCCTTGTTGATGACGAAGACGTGGGCGATCTCCATGATCCCGGCCTTGATGGACTGGATGTCATCCCCCAGGCCGGGCACCAGGACCACGCACACCGTGTCGGCCCCCTCCACCACCTCGATCTCGTCCTGGCCCACGCCCACCGTCTCCAGCAGGATCAGGGTGTAGCCCGCCGCGTCCAGCAGGTCCACGGCGTCGTGGGTCGCCTTGGAGAGCCCGCCGGGATGCCCCCGGTTGGCCATGGAGCGGATGAACACCTGCGGGTCCAGGAAGTGCCGGTGCATCCGGATCCGGTCACCCAGGATGGCGCCGCCCGAGAACGCCGACGAGGGATCCACGGCGATGATGCCCACCTTCTCGCCCCGCTCCCGGTAGGCTGCGGCCATGCCGCTGACCAGGCTGGATTTTCCCGCCCCGGGCGAGCCGGTCACGCCCACCACGTAGGCGCCGCCGGTGCGCGGGTAGACCCGCCTGAGGATCTCCGCCACCTGGGGCGAGCCGTTCTCCACCAGCGAGATCCCCCGGGCCAGGGCCCGGGCATCGCCGGCCAGCAGGCGCTCCACGAGATCGGCGGGCACGGGTCAGGCATCCAGCAGGCGGCGGGCGATGACCAGGCGCTGGATCTCGGAGGTCCCCTCTCCGATGGTGCAGATCTTGACGTCGCGGTAGAACTTCTCCACCGGGTAGTCCTTGATGTAGCCGTACCCTCCGAACACCTGCACCGCCTCGTTGGCCACCCGCACGGCCACCTCGGAGGCGAACAGCTTGGCCATGGCCGAGGCCATGTTCACGTCCTCGCCCCGGTCCTTCATCTGGGCGGCCCGGAACACCAGCAGCCGGGCGGCGTCGATCTCGGTGGCCATGTCGGCCAGCTTCCACTGGATGGCCTGGAACGACGCGATGGGCTTGCCGAACTGCTGCCGCTCCTTGCTGTAGGCCCGCGCCGCCTCGTAGGCGCCCCGGGCCATCCCCACCGCCAGGGCGGCGATGGAGATGCGGCCGCCGTCCAGGATCTGCAGGGCGTTGATGAAACCCTCTCCTTCGCGGCCCAGGAGGTTCCCCTCGGGGACGCGGCAGTCCTCCATGACCAGCTCGGCGGTGTCGGAGGCGCGGCAGCCGAGCTTGTCCTCCTTCTTGCCGGTGCGAAACCCCTTGGTCCCGCGCTCCACGATGAAGGCGCTGATCCCCTTCTTCCCCTGCTCCGGGTCGGTCACGGCGAAGACCACGGCCACGTCCCCGGAGGCGCCGTGGGTGGCGAACGTCTTGGCCCCGTTGAGCACCCAGTGTCCGTTCTCACGCCGGGCCGTGCTGCGGGTGCCGCCGGCGTCGGATCCCGCGGTGGGCTCGGTGAGGGACCAGCTGCCGATCTTCTCCCCCCGCGCCAAGGGGCTCAGGTGGCGGCGCTTCTGCTCCTCGGTCCCGAACTGGAAGATGTGGTTGGAGCAAAGGGAGTTGTGGGCCGCCACCGAGAGCCCCAGGGCGCCGTCCACCGCGGAGATCTCCTCGATGATGAGGGCGTAGTCCACGTAGGTCAGCCCGGCGCCGCCGTACTCCTCCGGGAAGAGGCAGCCCAGCAGGCCCAGCTCCCCGGCCTTGGCGAGGATGTCCCGGGGGAAGGACTGGCTCTCGTCCATCTCCCGCACCCGCGGCGCGATCTCGTGGGCGGCGAACTCGCGCACCGTCCGCTGCAGGGCCTGTTGCTCCTCGCTCAGCTGAAAATCCATGGCTCTCCCCGTCCGGGCCGGCGGCGCCCGTCCACGGTGACCGCAAATCCCTGTCTTGCGGCGGTTTGCGGCCGAAATTATAGACATCGGCCGCAGCGGCGGTCAAGGCGCGACCCCCTGCCGGCCGGGCCCTGCGGGTACAATCGGGGTGTGGACGACGTCGCTGGAAACATCTCGCCGCCGCACCGGCTCACCGCCATGGCCCGGCGCTGCGGCCTGCTGACCGGAGTGCTCCTGGCCGGGTCGCTTCCCCCGGGGCTGCTGGCCGCCACCGGCTGGCTCGGCCGGGAGCTGGATCCCCTGCGCTGGGCGGCGCTGTTCGCCCCCGCCGCCACCGCTGCCCTGCTGCTGGCCGCCTGCATCTACCTTGCGGCGCGGGGCGCCGCCTGGCCGCCCCTGCGCCGGTCCCTGGCCGCGGCGGGCGGCCTCCTCCTGGTCTGGTCCGGGCTCCTGGCGATCCCCCCCCTGCTCTTCCCACGCCTCTCGCCAGCAGCGGCGCGGCTGTTGCAGGGCGGTGCCGCCAGCCAGGAGTCGCTCCGGCAGCGGGCCATGCTCCATCCCGATCCGCGACGGCGGCTGCAGGCGGCCTGGAGCTACTACCTGCAGACCGGCGAGGCGGTTCCCTACCTGGACGGCCGCGGCAGGCCGGCCCTGTTCGAGCCCACCTCGGCGGATCGGGAGCGCGTTGGCGTCCCCGCCTGGCTGGCGCCGCGCCCCGGGGCCCTGGCCTGGGAGCGGCGGGTGCTGGCGGTGGGAACGGCGCTGCTCATCGCGCTGGCCCTGGCCGGACTGGCCCTGGCAGCGGCCCTGGGGCGACGACACGGGCTGGGCCATCCCGGCCCGGTCCCGCCGGTCTAGCTGTCAGGCGTTGGCCTCGAGGCGCAGCGACTCCAGCAGGGCATCGAAGCGGGCACGTGCCGCTTCCACCACCGCTTCAGGACCGGTGAGCTTGAAGAAGACAGGCGCCTGCGGTCCATCCACGATGGCGGCGAGCATCATGTACCCGGGCTGCGCCTCGCCGCCGCCCATCATGGGCCCGCCCGCCCCGGCATAGGCTCCCTTGGCCTCCAGCGTCGTCACCTGCAGCCCGTTGATGGTGCGGGCGCCCCGGCGCACCTCCTCCGACGGACCGCCACCCGCTCCCTTGAACTGGCCGATCCAGCGCTGGATGTTGGCCTCGGTGTCTCCCCCCTGCCCTGGACCGAAGAAGAACACCGCCATCTCCGCCGCCTCGCCGCCCTCCTCGGTGGGGATGGCGTAGCTGGCCGCACGCATCCCCTGGGCGCCCAGGGACTGCCAGCCGGCCGGCTCGGCCCAGGAGATCCCTCCCACGGCGGCCCGCGGGCCGCTCCCGGCCGGGGGCGGCGGGGCGGCGGGCGCTGCAGGCGCCGGCGCGGGACCGTCCTGGCCACCACAGGCCGCGGCCACCAGCGCCAGCGCCACCGCCAGCGGTTTCCATCCGCGACTGAACTCACTCTGTCTCATGCTTCCACCTCCCCATTGGTCCCGTGGCGCCTTCACTGTACCACCCGGCCCGCGTCAGGGCAGGAACGCCTGGAACACCTCGTTGGACAGCAGCACGCCCTTCCCGGTGAGCCGCCAGCGGCCCGGCTCCAGGGTCAGCAGCCCGGCCCTCGCCAGGGCGTCCAGCCGTCGCCTCCGCTCCGGGGGCAGCGTGACGCACCACCGGGCCAGGATTGCGGCAGGATCCACCCCCTCGTCCAGACGGAGCCCCATGAAGAACGCCTCGGCCGCCCGCTCTTCCGCGCCGCCCGGGTCCAGCACGCCGGCCGGCCGGCCCAGGAGGTAGGCCTGCAGGTCCGGGGGGGTGGCGAAGCGCCGCCCCGCCACGAACGAGTGGGCGGCAACCCCCAGGCCCAGGACCTCCTCCCCGCGCCAGTAGCGCAGGTTGTGGCGGCAGGCGCGCCCCGGCCGCGCGAAGTTGCTGATCTCGTAGCGCGCCAGGCCCTGGAGGGCGAGGAACTCGACGGCCCGCGGGTAGGCATCGGCGTACCAGTCCTCGCCCGGAGCGCACCAGACCCCGCGCTCCGCCCGTCCCGCCAGCGGCGTGACCCCTCCCACCTCCAGCTCGTCCAGCTCCAGAAGGTAGAGGGAGAGGTGCTCCGGCTCCAGGCGCGCCGCCTCCTCCAGGTCGGCCGCCAGACCTTCGGCATGAACGCCGGCGATGAGGTCGAGGCTGACGTTATCGAAGCCGGCGTGGCGCAGGCTGGAGACGGCGGCCCGGATCTCCGCCGCGCCGTGGCGCCGCCCCAGGCTGCGCAGGACGCGGTCGTCGAACGTCTGCGCCCCGAGGCTGATCCGGTTGATGCCTGCGGCGCGCCAGCTGCGGGCCGCCGCCGCGGTCACCGTCTCCGGGTTGGCCTCCAGCGTGACCTCGGCTCCGTCCAGGAGGCCGAACGCCCGGTCCAGCCCCACCAGCACTCGCCCCAGCGCCGGGGCCGGCAACAGCGACGGCGTCCCTCCGCCCAGGTAGACCGTGTCCAGGGGCCGGCCTCCCTGGGGAGGGAGGCGCCAGCCGCCGGCCTGCCGGCCCCGCTCGGCCACCTCCTGGATCTCCTCCAGGAGGGCCGTCACGTAGGCCGCGTGCCGGGCCTCATCGTCGGCCACGGTGTAGAAGGCGCAGTAGGAGCAGCGCGCCACGCAGAACGGCACGTGCAGGTAGACCCCCAGAGGCGCCGCAGCGCCGGTCACGGGCATCAGATCACCCCCAGCGTCTCGCCGTGGACCCAGCCGCGGAAGCCGTTAGGGAGGGTCACCTCCACCCAGTCGCCCCTCCGGTCGCGAACCCGGACCTTGAGCCCCTCGTGAACGGTGGTCAGCTTCACGCCGCCGCCGGGCTCGGATTGCACGTCCACGCGCTCGTCCAGGATGATGGCCTGGACCACGGCGTCCCGGCGGTACACCGTCAGCCCCAGGAGCGAGCCCGAGGCCAGCACCAGCACCAGGCCACCCAGCAGCAGGTACCCTCCCAGGCGTCGCCACCGCCGGACGGGGGCGAGGAGGGCCGCCGCCAGCCCGGCGTTGAACAGCCACCACGCCACGAGGAAGAGCAGGGTGGAACGGCCCGGAGGCTGCCGGTCCTGCCAGTCCAGGAGGAGCTGCGCCGGCCCGGCGCCGTCCTCCCCACCTTCCACGCGATCCACGATGCGCGAGACGACGAATTCCAGGTTCTCGCGAATCTCCCTGTCGGCCGGGTCCAGGCGCCGCGCCCGCTCGTAGGCGAGGATCGCCTCCCCCGGCCGCCCCAGGCGGAACAGGCTGTTGCCCAGGTTGTAGTAGACGGCCGCCTGGCCGAACCCGCCGCGGGCCAGCCGTCCGTACAGCTCCGCGGCCGCCGCGAAGTCGCCCCGCTGGTAGGCCTCCCCCGCCTCGCCGAACAGCCGGCTGGCGGTGGTGGCGTCGGTCGCGTCCGGCTGCGACGTGGCCGGCCGGGTCAGATCCTGGCCGGCCGCCCTGCCGCCGGAGAGGAGGACGGCTCCCACGGCCACCACCAGCACCCAGGCGCCGGTGCGCATCACAGGCCCGACTCCAGGTCGTCCAGGGACTGCCGTGCCCGGGCCAGCAGATCGTCCCGGCCCGCAGCGGGGGTTCCGGCCGGGCTGAAGCGCGCCACGTCACACTCCTCCAGGACCTCGAGGAAGCGCCGGCTGGCCTCGTCGGAGACCGACCGGGCGGCCAGCAGCGCGGCGATGCGATCATAGGTGAGGCCGGTGGCCTGGCTGCCGAACTTGTCGGCCACGAACTCGCTGAGGGCCCGGGCCACTTCCCTGTGGAAGGCCCCTGAGTCCTCCTCGGTGGCGGCTCGCCGCAGGCGGCGCAGGGCGGTGCGCCGGGCGCGCCGCCGCCGGTTGAGCGGACGGCGCCTGCGGGCCCGCTGCCGTCCCCAGCGCACCGCCAGCGCCCCGGCATTGGCCAGCGGCGGGAGGACGAGCCCGGCCCAGAACCAGCCACTCCGGTACAGCGGCGTGGGGACCCGTTCCAGGGACCCGGACAGCTCCTTGATGAAGTGGATGTCCCGGCCCAGGCGGCGGATCTCCTGGCGCTGGAGTGTCCCGTCCTCCCCCTGGGCCAGCGGGGGGCCGCTGATCTCCACCGGCAGGTCGGGGGCCGTGAGCGTCCGGTAGGCGCCCGCCTCCGGGTCGAAGTAGGAGAAGCTCAGCTCGGGAAGGGGCTGCCGGCCGGGAAGGTGGGGGACCATGATGTACTCCCAGGCCCGGGCCACCCCGCTCCCCGGGGTGGGGGCCCGGTCCTGGGGCGGATAGATGGTGAAATCGGCCGCCGGGGCAGGGACCGGCGGCACCGCCGAGCGGAGGTTCCCCTCGCCCCGGACGGTCACCGTCACGCCGATGGCCTCGCCGGCCCGCGCCTGCCGCCGGTCCGGCTCCACCCGCAGCTCGAACCGGCCCACGGCGTTGCTGAAGTCAGCGGGCCGCCCGGCGCTGGGGAGCGGGCGCACATCCACCTCGAGGGCCAGCGTGCGGCGGGAGACCGGCCGGATGGAGCTGAAGAAGAAGGACCGCCTCACACCAGACGGGTCGCGGGAGCGCACCGGGATGGAAAAGATCACCGGCGGCAGCCGTGTGGGCCCCGACGCCGTGGGGAAGAGCGCCACCGTCTTGATGGTGTAGACCTGGTACTCCGCCCCGTCCACCATCTCGCGTGAGGGACTGATCCGATCCGGCGTCTCCAGCTCCTCGGACCAGAAGTTGGGGTACGACGGCACCTCCTGCAGCTGCGGGATGTTGCTCACCTCAACCCGCGTGTAAAGCCTGTAGCGCAAGATGGCACGCTGGCCCACGTAGGGCCGCTCCGGCTCCAGCTGCGCGCGCACGAACACGTCCTCCTCGGCGCCGGCGCCGTTGACGGGTCCGGCCGCTGCGTCCCGCGCCTGGCCTGCCCCGGGCCGGACCTCCACCGTGAGCGGCTCGGTCCGGTACACGCGCCCCCCGACGTCCAGGGCCAGGGCCGGGATCCGGCGCGTGCCCGGACCCACAGGCGCCAGCATCCAGCTGAACGTCCGGCTGGAGCTGGCCACGCCGTTGACGAAGCGGAACTGGCTGGCCACCGATGGCCCGCCCACCACCTTCCAGTCATCCAGGTCCGGCAGGGGCGGCGGGGCCAGCTCGCCGATCCCTTCTCCCTCCACCACGAGGCGCAGCTCCAGGTTCCGGTCCTCGGCGATGCTGCGAGGCGAGACCTCGGCCCGCACCGCCACGGCCCCGCGCGCGAGGCCCGGAGCCAGCAGGAAGGCGAGGACCAGAGCCGCCAGCCCCGGCAGCCGCACGCTCCACGCGCTACCAGTCACGTGCCGACCTTCCCTTCTGCGCGGCGGGGCGCTGCAGCACCTCCTTCAGAGCCCCGCGCTCGTCCTGGGAGAGGGCCTCCAGCAGGCGCCGGGCCTCCTCGCCGGTGAGATCCTCCGCGGGGGTTGCGGGGCGCGGTGCCGTCCCCTGGGGTGGCTCCTCCCCTCCCTGGCTGCCCCGCCCCTGGGGGGGTGGCTCGCCCGGGGACTGGCCGTCCTGGGGCTGGGGCCGCGGCTCCCCCTGCTCCCCCGACTTCCCCTCCTGGCGCTGGGACCGATCCTGCTCGCCGCCGCGGCGCTCGGCGCCCTCCTTTTGATCCTCCTGCTGGGGACGGTCGTCGGCGGCGTCCTGCTTCTGCTGCTGGTCCTGGGGCTGCTGCTCCAGGCGGGCCAGGGCCAGCTCCAGGTTGCGTCGCGCCTCGTCATCGTCTGGTGATTCCAGCACGACCTCCCGCAGCCGCCGGGCGGCGTCGGCGAAGCGCCCCGAGTTCAGGAAGGCCGTCCCCTCGTTGAAGCGGGCGTTTTGCTCCAGGTCGGTGGCGGGCTGGGCCAGGCTCGACGCCCGCGCGTACTCCCTCGCCGCCTCCTCCACCCGGCCCAGCCGGAACAGGGCATTGGCGAGGTTGAAGCGCAGCGCCGGCGAGTCGGGGGCGGCGGCCAGCGCCTCGGAGTAGTGGGCCAGCGCCTCCTCGTGGCGGCCTTCCCGGTAGAGCTGGTTCCCCTGCTCGTTGAGCAGGGCCGCCTCCCTGTCGGCGCCCGCGGCCGGTGCCGCCAGCAGGACCAGGGCCAGCCCGGCGGCGAGAGGGGCGTGGCGCGCGCTCACGGCTCGTCCCGGCGGCGGCGCGCCGCGGACACCAGGGGCTCCCAGCCCAGCAGGAGCAGGGCGACGGCCAGGGGAAACTGGTAGCGGTCGATGTGGGTCGTCACGATGCGGCTGGAGAGATCCGCCTTCTCCATGCGGTCGATCTCTTCGGCCAGGAGCCGGGACTCGGCCAGCGAGGCGCTGACCCTGACGAAGCGGCCTCCTCCGGCCTCGGCGATGGCCGCCAGGGTCGCCTCGTCCAGGCGTGTGGTCACCACCCGCCCGTCGGCGTCCCGCTTGTAGCCGGCGCCCTCGCCAGGCAGCGGGATCGGTCCGCCGCTGGTTGTGCCGACGCCGGCAGTATAGACCAGCATTCCCGCTGCCGCCGCCTCTCCGGCCGCCTCCTCCGCGCGCCCCTCGTGATCCTCGCCGTCAGTGATGAGGACGAGGACGCGGTGCCCTTCCACCTGGCCCGGGAACGTCTGCCGCGCCAGACCGATGGCCTGAGCCAGATCGGAGCCGGCGTCGGGCACGTCCCCCACTTCCAGGATGTCCAAAAAGAGCCGCACCGCCGCCAGGTCCAGGGTGAGGGGGCACTGGACGAAGGCGCTCCCGGCGAAGGCGATGACGCCGACCCGGTTCCCCGATAGGCGCCGGGCCAGGTCGCCGGCCAGCGCCCGGGCCCGGGTGAACCGATCGGGTGGCGCGTCCTGGGCCAGCATGGAGGTGGAGACGTCCAGGGCCAGGAGGACGTCCACACCCCGGCGGGTCACCGGCTCGGCGTGCCGGCCCCACTGGGGGCGGGCCAGGGCCACGATGAGGAAGAAGCCAGCGGCCAGCAGCATGACGCCCTTCAGGGCGCGCCGCTCCAGGCTGGCTGAGCGCGCCAGCCGGCGCACCGCCGCGGAGTGGCCCAGGCGCTCCAGCAGGGCCCGCTGCCGGAGGAGGCCCAGCAAGAGCAGCCCTCCCAGCAGCGGGAGCAGCCCCCAGGCCAGGAGGGCGCCTGGCGCGGCGAAGCGCATCAGGGCACCTGCCGGAAGACGGTCCAGCCCAGGGCGGCCTCTGCTAGCAGGAGCAGCGCGCCCGCCAGGAGCAGCGGCGGAAACAGCTCGGTCCGCCGGACCCGCTCCCGCACCGTCACCTCGGTGCGCTCCAGCGCGTCGATGCGCCGGAAGATCTCCTCCAGGGTACGGGCGTCGGTGGCGCGGAAGTAGCGGCCGTCGGTCTCATCGGCGATGCGCCGGAGCGTCTTCTCGTCCAGATCCACCGGCTGGAAGACGTAGCGCGGCCCGAACACCGGGTCCTGCACCGGGATGGGAGCCACCCCCTCGGTCCCTACCCCCACCGTGTACACCTTCACCCCCATGGCCCGGGCCAGCCGCGCCGCCGTCTCGGGGTCGATCTCGCCAGCGTTGTTGCGCCCGTCGGTGAGCAGGATCACCAGCCGGCTCCTGGCCGCGCTCTCCTTGAGGCGGTTCACCGCCGTGGCCAGGCCCATGCCGATGGCGGTGCCGTCGTAGCGGCTGGTGATCTCCAC
>JBFGDW010000113.1:0-9762 GCA_041580435.1 Candidatus Polarisedimenticolia bacterium
CCTGGGCGGGCTGCGGCCCCGCGATTCCCGCCGCCTGCTGAAGCGGCTGGCGGCCGACCCGGAGGACCCACTGGCAGAGGAGGCCCGCCAGGCCGGAGAGGGAACGCCGGCGGAGAGCCTCCCCGCCCTGGCCGAGGAGCTGGCCCGCCCGGATTCCGGCCCGGGCCAGGCCGGCTCCCGCCTGCGCCTGACCCGGGCCGGACTGTCGGCTGTCCCCAGCGTCCTGCGTACCCTCCAGCGCCACGGCGATGATCCCGAGACCGCTCGCCGCTGCGCCGGGACCCTGGGGGGGATGGATCCCGCGGCGCGCCGCGACCTGGCGCGGCGACTCGATCCCGACTGGCCCCCGCCGGTCCTCACCGCCGCCCTGGATGCCCTGGCCGGGATACCCGACCGGCGTGTCCTGGCGGGACTGGCCCGCCTGGCAGCGGGGCTGGGCAGGCGGTGGCACGCCGAGCCCGATCCATCCCGGGCGGCGGCCATCGCCGGCCTCCGGGCCCGGGCGCACCGCCTCGTCGCGGCCGCCGGGTCGCGGCTGGCGGTGGCCGACCTGAAGGAAGCGCTGCGCCAGGAGGATCCCCCCTCCCACGACCTGATCCTGGCGCTGCGGGAGGTCGGCCGCGCCGAGGATCTGGCGGATCTGCTCCCGCGGAGCCGCGGTGCCGACCCCTGGTTGCGGACGGAGATCATCGCCACCGCGGCGGCCATCGCCCACCGCACCGGGGCGCGGCGGCTGCGCCAGGCGGCGGCCACCTTGCCCGGGGACCTGGCCGCCCTGCTACCGTCCGGCGCGTGGGAGGGCCGGCCCGGGCCGGCGGGACGCAAGCCCCGTGGGGACCGGAGCGCCACCAGGGGGGAGCCATGAACAAGAAGACGATCCGTGACCTGGAGGCAGCGGGCAAGCGCGTGTTCGTGCGCGTCGATTTCAACGTCCCCATGCAGGAGGGGAGCATCACCGACGACCGTCGCATCCGCGCCGCCCTGCCGACGCTCCGCCACCTGACCGGCCAGGGGGCCCGGGTGATCTGCGCCTCCCACCTGGGCCGGCCCAAGGGGCGCCCGCAGCCCTCCCTGAGCCTGGCACCGGTGGCGCGGGCCCTGTCCGGGCTGCTGAGAGCGGAGGTCGCCTTCGTCACCTCCTGCCGCGGCGAGGAGGTGGCCCGGGCCGTGGACCGGCTCCAGCCGGGGGGAGTTCTCCTGCTGGAGAACCTGCGCTTCGAGCCCGGCGAGGAGGCCAACGACCCTGCGCTGGCGCGGGACCTGGCCGCCTGGGCCGACGCCTACGTCAACGACGCCTTCGGCGCGGCGCACCGGGCCCACGCCTCCACGGCGGCGGTGGCCGCACTCCTCTCCCCCGCCGTGGCCGGGCTGCTCATGGAGGCGGAGCTCGAGGCCCTGTCGCGCCTGCTGTCCGGAGCCGCATCTCCCTACCTGGCCATCCTGGGCGGAGCCAAGATCTCGGGCAAGATCGAGCTCATCGAGAACCTCCTGGAGAGGGTCGATGGCTTCGTCATCGGCGGGGCCATGGCCTACACCTTCCTTCGGGCCCGCGGTGTCGCGACCGGCGCCTCCCTGGTGGAGGAGGATCGCGTGGATCTGGCCGGAGACCTCCTCGCCCGCGCGGGCCGGCGCGGGGTACCCATCCACCTCCCGGAGGATCACGTGGTGGCGCGGAGCCTGAAGGATGACGCGACACGGACCACCCCTGATGCCGCGATCCCGGAAGGCCTGGTGGCCGGCGACATCGGCCCCCGCACCATCGCCGCCTATGCCCGGGTGATCCAGGGGGCAGCCACGGTCCTGTGGAACGGTCCCATGGGCGTCTTCGAGCGCTCCGCCTTCGCCACCGGGACACGGGAGGTGGGAGAGGCGGTGGCCGCCTGCCCGGCCTTCACCGTGGTGGGCGGCGGCGACTCGGCGGCGGCGGTTGAGCACTTCGGCCTGGGGGACCGCTTTGGCCACATCTCCACGGGCGGGGGAGCCAGCCTGGAGTTTCTCTCTGGCCGCCAGCTCCCGGGCGTGCAGGCGCTGGACGATCGGGAGGCCTGATTTGGCCGGCGGCGGCAGCCCCACCCTGGTGGTGGGGAACTGGAAGATGAACCTGGACCGGGGGCGGGCCCGGGCCCTGGCCGGCACCGTGGCGGCTGCCGCGGTCTGCCGCGGGCCCGTCCAGGTGATGGTGGCGCCGGCACACCCGCATCTGGTGCTGGTGGCCGAGTGCCTGGCGGGCACGCCGGTGGGACTCGCCGCCCAGGATCTGCACTGGGAGGCCGGCGGCGCCTTCACCGGTGCGGTGTCGGCCGGCATGCTGGCCGACGCCGGCGCCAGCCACGTGCTGGTGGGCCACTCGGAGCGCCGGCTCCTGTTCGGGGATGACGACCGGGTTGTGGCGCTCAAGATCCAGGCCGCCGTGGACGCCGGCCTCACGCCCATCGTCTGCGTGGGCGAGACGGCGGCGCAACGGGATGCCGGGGAGGCGCTGGCGGTGGTGGCCCGGCAGTGGGAGGCGGCGCGCTCCGCCACCGGCTGGTCCGGCGCCGCCGCCCCGCTCCTGGCCTACGAGCCGGTGTGGGCCATCGGCACCGGCCGCGTGGCCCGTCCCGCCCAGGCGGCGGAGGTGCACGCGCACCTGCGCGCCCTGGCCGGGGCCGGCGCCCGCATCCTCTACGGCGGCAGCGTCACTCCAGACAATGCCGGAGATCTCATGGCCGAGGCGGAGGTCGACGGGCTCCTGGTGGGCGGCGCCTCCCTCTCCCCGGACAGCTTCCTGGCCGTGGTGGAGGCGGCCGCGGACCGCCGCCGCGCTTGATGCGCTGCCGGTGAAGTGCTAGGTTTGAGAGCCATTTAACGGAGAATCAATCGTGCTTTACGGACTCCTGGTCTCTCTTCACGTCCTGGTGAGCGTGATCCTCATCCTGGTCGTCCTCCTGCAGACCGGCAAGGGGGCGGACCTGGCCGGCGCCTTCGGCGGCGGCGGCTCCCAGACCGCCTTCGGCAGCCGGGGCGCCGCCACGGTCCTCTCCAAGATGACCACGGCCGCTGCAGTGATCTTCATGCTCACCTCCTTCACGCTGGCCATGCTGTCGGTGCGCGGCTCCTCGTCGGTGCTGGACAGCGCTGAGGTCCCCGCGCCACCCCAGGCGCCGGTGGCCGCGCCTGCTGCGCCGCCCGCCGCGCCGGCGGAGGGATCGGGCGTGGAGGCTTCCGCCGGGGAGGGGGCCCTGCCAGCCGGGGAGGCCACCCCGGAGCCGGCGGGAACCGGCGCACCGGCGGCTGGCGAGGGCGACGAGCCGCCGCAAGATCAGCCGCAGTGATCGACGTGCCCAAGTGGTGGAATTGGCAGACACGCCATCTTGAGGGGGTGGTGGGGAAACCCGTGCCGGTTCGAGTCCGGCCTTGGGCACCAGACACGCTGGCGCGCGTCGCGCGCTAGCCGCCGCTCCAACCTTCTCCGCGTGCCGGCGGCATCCACGCCGCCACCCCCCGCCGGGAACTTTTTCCACCCCGGCGGCCGAAATCGGTTGACTTTGCGATCTGCGTTCTGTACACTGCGCCTCGATGAGGGCACTCGACCGAACGAAGACTCGGTTCGACGTGGCAACGTCATCGGCCTTCTTTTCCTCTCCCTTCATTCCCACCTTGCATCTTTCATCGCCTGCGTCGCCGGCGGACGCGCGCGCGTGTTCCGCCCATCGTCACTCCGCGCATCGGACTTGACACGCCGAGGACGCACTCTAGATTGAACATGCTCTCATCCAAATCTTTGGGCGTTCTGATGCGCCCAGGAAAGGAGGTCAGCGCATGAGAAAGAAGGCAACTCGGAGGAAGGCCGCGAAGAAGAAGGCCACCAAGAAGAAGGCGACTCGCCGCAAGGCCGGCAAGAAGAAGGCCACTCGCCGCAAGGCGACGAAGAAGAAGTAGTCGCACATCAGCCCGTGCGTTGTAAGGGGAGACTCCGGTCTCCCCTTCTTTTATCCACCAGCCCCCTCCCCCACTGTGGTATAAAGCGCCCGGAAATGGGCATTTTCCCCAGGAAATCGGGCCTCCTCCCCCTGCTGGCCCTGGCCCTCGCCCTGCTGCCCCGGCCCGGCGCCGGAGCCTACATCCCCCGCTCCGAGCTGCCCCTCGCCTCGGCCCGCACGCTGGACTACACCATCCAGGTCCGTCTGGACCCGGCGGAGCGCACGCTCACCGGGCGGCAGGTGGTGCGCTGGACCAACCAGACCGCCGTGGCCACCCGCCACATCCCCTTCCACCTCTACCTCAACGCCTTCCGGAACAACCGCTCCACCTTCATGCGGGAGTCCCGCGGCTCACACCGGGCGCAGGCCATGGAGGAGGGGGAGTGGGGCTGGATCGACGTGACCCGGATCCGACTGGCTGACGGACGCGATCTGCTGGACGGCGCCCGGTTCGTGCAGCCCGACGACGGCAATACCGACGATCGCACGGTCCTGGAGGTCCCGCTCCCCTCGGAGGTTCCAGCCGGCGGCTCGGTCACCCTGGAGATGGAGTTCCTGGCCCGGCTGCCCCACGCCTTCGCCCGGACCGGTTTCAAGGGGAACTTCTTCATGGCCGCCCAGTGGTACCCCAAGCCCGGCGTCTACCAGGGCGAGGCGGGCTGGAACTGCCACCAGTTCCACTCCAACAGCGAGTTCTTCGCCGATTTCGCCCGCTACGACGTGGCCATCACGGTGCCCCAGGCGTACGTGGTGGGCGCCACCGGGCGCGCCGCGGGACCGCCCCAGGAGCACCCCGACGGGACCGCCACCCACCGCTACCTCCAGGACGACATCCACGACTTCGCGTGGACCGCCGACCCGGACTTCCTGCGCCGCCAGCGCCACTTCGTGGCCGCCCGGGACCAGGATGCCCTCCTGGCGGCGGAGGCGGGCCGCGCCCTGGGCTACCCGCCCCAGGACCTGGCCCTGGACGACGTGGAGGTCACCCTGCTCCTCCAGCCCGAGCACGCCAGCCAGGAGGAGCGGGTGTTCCAGGCGGTGTTTGCCGCCATCAACGCCTTCGGCCTCTGGTATGGCCGCTACCCCTATCCCACGCTCACCGTGGTGGACCCCCAGCACGGCGCCCGGGGCGCGGGCGGGATGGAGTACCCCACCCTCATCACCATCGGCAGCGACTGGCTGGCGCCGGCGCCCCTCCTGAGTCCGGAGTCGGTCACGGTCCACGAGTTCGGGCACCAGTACTGGTACGGGCTGGTGGCCAGCAATGAGTTCGAGGAGTCCTGGCTGGATGAGGGGATCACGACCTACTCCCAGGGGAAGGTCCTGGAGGCGTTCTACGGTGCGCGCGGCCGGGGGACGCGGGTGGCCGGTGTGCCGCTGCCGCTGCACCCTCCCCTGGTCTCCCTGGCAGGGGAGGGCGAGGACCGGCGGAACGGCCGGCGCCCGAGACCCGCGGCCCTCCACCTCCCCGCGCGTCCATGGAGCGCCGGGTCGGGAGCGTCCATCCGGCCGCAGGAATGGCTGCTCCTGCACCGCCTGGGCCTGCCCGAGTTCGAGCTGCTGGCCGCCTTCCGGGAGGCGGCGCCCCTCACCTACCTGCACCGGGCCAGCGCCCCGGTGATGGAAGGGTACCGCGCCGACTTTCTGTCCGGGCCCGGGCTGGACCCGGTGGTGCGCCCCGCCTGGGAGTTCCTGGACCGCCGCTCCTACCGGCTGAACTCATACCGGCGCCCCGCCCTGGTTCTGGCCACGCTGGAGAACGTCGTGGGGCCCGACACCATGCTGCGGATCATGCGCAAGTACCACGAGCGCTACCGCTACCGGCACCCCACCTCGGACGACTTCGTCCGCACCGCCGAGGAGATGGCCGGCCGGGAGCTGGGATGGCTGCTGCAGCCACTTCTGCACAGCAGCCTCATCCTGGACTACGCGGTGGACAGCGCCACCTGCAAGCCGGTCCCGGACCCCGAGGGGGTGTTTCAGGAGGGCGGCCGGCGGCGGCTGGAGGGGACGGGTCCCCGCCGGCCCGGCCAGCCCGAGCTGGCCGGGCCGGAGCCCCCCGCCGGGTCCGAGCCCCTCTACCACAGCGAGGTGGTCGTCCGGCGGGTGGGCGAAGTGGCCGTGCCGGTGAGCATCGAGCTGGAGTTCTCCGACGGCGCCACGCGCCGGCACTCCTGGGACGGCCAGGACCGCTGGACGCGCCTGTCCACAACCGGCCCGCAGCGTCTGGTCCGTGCCACGGTGGACCCCGACCGGGTCTACCTGGTGGACGTGAGCTGGATCAACAACACCCGCAGGGTCACCCCCGACCCGCGGCCTCCGGCGCGCTGGTCCCTCCGCCTCCTCCTCTGGATGCAAAGCGTGCTCGCCTTCTACGGAGGGCTCGCGTGAGGCGCCTGGCGGCAGCCCTGGCCGGCGGCCTGGGGCGCACGTTCAGCTCGGTCCGGCTGATCCTGGTCTTCACGGGCCTCAACCTCGGGCTGGCCCTCCTGGCGGTGCTCCCCCTGAGCCACGCCCTGGCCCGGCTGCTGGCTCCGGCCGGCGTCCCCGGGCCGGAGCCCGGCTGGCCGGCCTGGGTCGAGGCGGAGGTCCGGGTGGCGGCGGCCGTGCCCCTGGAGCAGCTTCCCCTGCAAGCTGGACTCGCGGCCCTGGCCACCGTCCTGCTCTCCGCCTTCCTCGCCGGCGGAGCGCTGTGGGTCCTCCACGACGCGGACGGCGGCTTTTCCCTGGCCGCCTTCGGGCGTGGCTGCGGCCGCTATGGCCCGCGCCTGCTCCGCCTCCTGGTGCTCCTGCTCGGGTGCCTGTGGCTGCTCTCCTGGCTGGTGGGAGGACAGCTGGGGGAGGTGATCCGGTGGCTCCAGTTCGACTGGCCCGATCAGCGCGGCCCGGTCCTGCTGGAGGTGGCGTACCAGGGCGGCTTTTTGTTTCTCTTCTACCTGCTGACGTGGCTCTTCGACCTGGCCCGCGTGCGGCTGGTGGTGGATCGGCGCCGCTCGGCCCTGGGCGCCCTGCTGGCCGGCGCCGGGCTCCTGGCCCGGCACCCGCTGGGTGTGACGGGACTGTTCGGGACGCTGGCGCTGGCGCAGGGAGCGGTTCTCGTCGCTGCAGGACTGGTCCTGTCCCGGCTGCCCCTGGAGTCCGCCCTGGGCCTGGTGGCGTTCTTTCTGCTGGCCCAGCTGGCGGTGGCCACCCGCTTCGCCTTCCGCCTGGCCGCCCTGGAGTGTGCCCGGCGCTGGATCCTGAGCCTGGAGGGCGGTGGATGACCGGGTCCTGTGGGAGGGAAGTTCGCCCGCGGATGGTGGGCGCTGCAGGATTTGAACCTGCGACTTCTACCGTGTGAAGGTAGCACTCTCCCGCTGAGTTAAGCGCCCGGCTGCGAGGGCGAAATCGTAGCACAGGGCTCCTGGCGGACCAAGACGCGCCGGGCCCCCTAGAGCCGGTAACGGCGCAGGAGATCATCCCCCGCCGGCGCCACCCGCAGGCAGCGCTCGGCGCCGTTTCGTGCTGCCCGGACCTGCACCATGGCCTCGTCCCGGTGCTGCGAGTAGCGGGCGGCGATGGCAGCGGCCAGTTCCTGGGCAGCTTCATCGGGCTCCCCCAGGCACAGGGCCAGCGCTCCCGCCCCGTCGTACGTGGCGAAGGTCCACTGGCCGTCGGCGTGGCGCTCCAGGAAGCGGTTCTCCCCCTCGTTGCGCCCGGCCACCAGCTTGAGGCCGGGGGCCAGGCGGAAGTGCCGCCCCACCTTCAGGAGAGTGGTGTCCTCCGGCTCCACCCGGCCGCCGGGAGCGTGGGTGACCAGATCCCGGAACCGCCGCGCGAAGTTGGGATCGGCCAGGTAGCAGCAGCCCCCTGACGGCTGGCTGTACTCGGAGATGCCCAGGCGCGCCGCCAGATCCATCTGAGGCTTGCGCGAGCGGCCCTGCATCGCCAGCATCCGGCTGCGATCCAGCCGCCCGGTCCGCTCCGGGATGGTGGGCGGCAGATAGCGCGCCGAGAGGGGCCGCAGCAGCCTTCCCTCCAGGCCGGTCTGGGCCTCGATGAGCCGCAGCGCCTTCTTGTACTGGGACATGGGCCGCTGGCCCAGGACCTCGCCGGTGAACACCAGGTCGGCGCCGCGCTCCTCCATGACTGCCCGCGCCTTGTGCAGCATGAAGATGCGGCAGTCGATGCACGGGTTGACGTTGGCGCCGTATCCGAAGCGCGGGTTCTTGACCACCTCCAGGTAGGCCTCGGCCACGTCCACCACCTCCACCGGGAAGCCCACCAGGGCTCCGGCGCGCAGCGCCGGGTTGCGCAGCCGCGCCGGATCCTCCCGCGGGTCGTTGATGGCCCGGCGGTGATCCACCTTGCAGAAGCCGGTGGAGAAGTTCAGGCCGAACACCTCCACCCCGACCTCCTTGAGCAGGGCAGCCGCCAGGGTGGAGTCGAGACCGCCGGAGATGAGGCCGACGGCGCGGACCGGGGTCGAGGAACTCATGAACGCGATCCTAGCCCTTCCGCACCAGCAGGCGGTAGGCGCGCCCTTCGGCCCGGTGGCCCAGGTAGTGGTGGCCGTGGGCGGCGCACCAGTCGGGGATATCGGCCAGCACGCCGCGGTCGTCGGAGAGGATCTCCAGAACCTGGCCCGGTGCCATCTCCCCCACCGCGCGGCTGGTGCGGATCACCGGGATGGGGCAGAAGTAGCCCAGCACGTCCAGCACCCGATGGGGCGCAGGATGCGTGGTCATGGCGCCAGCTCCCGCAGCCGCGCCGCAGCCGCGGCCAGCGCTGCGGCCACTCGCGGCGGCTCCGCGGACGGGGTGCTGGCCGAGAGGCGGAACAGGAGCGTGCCGGATGCCTGCTCCGGCGTCAGGCCGGTGGCACGCAGGATGCGCGACGGGACGCCGGCCCCCTCGGCGCAGGCGTCCCCCGAGTCGCCCAGGATTCCGTGCCGCTCCAGCTCAACCAGCAGCGCCTCCCCCCTGGCCCCCTCCAGCCGGACCGGCAGGTGGCCCGGGAGCCGCCGCGCCGGGGCGGGGAGGAGCGCGCCGGGGATGCGCGCGGCCAGCTCGCCGGCCAGCGCCTCCCGGAGCATCTCCGCCACGCGCGCCCGAGCGCGCAGGTGGCGCCGCGCCGCGGCGGCTGTGATCCCGAACGCCGCCGCCAGCGCCGGGTGCTGAACCCCCGCCCGCCGGCCGTCCTCCTCCATCCCCCCCTCGATGAGCGGGAACCAGCGCACCCCCTGGCGCAGGATCAGGGCGCCGGCTCCCAGGGGGCCGCCCATCCTGCGCGACGAGATGGACAGGGAGGGGATGGGCGTCTGGGCCAGGTCGACATCCAACCACCCTGCCGCCGCCGTGGCATCGGCATGCAGCGGCACGCCGGCCCGGGCGGCCAGCGCCGCAGCCTCTTCCACGGGCTGCACGGCGCCCGTCTCGTCGTTGGCCCACTGCACCGCCGCCACGGCCGCCCCCCCGGCGAGGGCGCGGCCCAGCGCCTCCAGGTCGATGATGCCGTGCCCGTCCACAGGGACCCGGACCACCTGGAAGCCGAGCCGTTCCAGGCCGCGCGCGGCGTGGAACACCGGCGCGTGCTCCACATCGGAGATCACGATCCGCCGCGAGGATCCGGGCCGGCTGAGGGCGGCCAGGGCCAGCCCCTTGAGCCCGGCGTTGCTGGCCTCAGCGCCTCCCGACGTCAGCACCACCTCATCCGGCACGACCCCCACCAGCGCCGCCACACGCCGGCGGGCCCCCCGCCGCAGGGCCTCCCACGCGCCGGCGCGCGCGCGGCTGCGGCGCAGGAGCCAGGGCAGCGCGCG